>NZ_JBEXWK010000008.1:0-269530 GCF_040629815.1 Streptomyces sp. NPDC005878 | reverse complement strand
GCGTCACCGGGGGTGAGGATGTCATGGTCGGCGAAGTGGAGCTGGAAACTGGACACACCCGGCAGCGTCCCCGCGGGGGCACGGATCTCGGCCGGGAAGTTCGGCAGCGTCGACAGATCATTACCGAACGAAGCAGTCTCCGACGTGAACCGGTCACCCGTGAGCTGCATACCATCACCCGAATCACCCGCGAAACGAATGACCACCCGATCGAGACGCTTGACCTCTTTCCGGCCCCCGGGTTTGCGCTGCTCGCCGACGACGGCCTCTTCGGCCCCGTCTGCCTGCTCGGCTGACGTACTGACCTGGCTGGTCACTGAACTGGACCTCCCTGGGACGGGCTGCTCGGGCGCGCCCGGAGAACCGGTCGCTCCAAAGTCCACCCTACGTCGGTAAGGGTCGCCTTCCCTGGATGCAACGCATCCTGGACGCCCTCGTGAGATGGTCCAATGCCCCGGTTTGTCATATTTCAGTCGCCCCCCGGCTCCGTCTGCTGAGACGCCCCTCGCTCGGTCTTTGGTTGTAGGCCCGTCACCCCGCCCGTCTGAGCTGACAGGGTGTCAGGTGTTCAGGAATTGAGATAGGTCAGCACCGCGAGCACCCGGCGGTGGTCGCCGTCACTTGGGGAGAGACCCAGTTTCAGGAAGATGTTGCTCACGTGCTTCTCGACGGCGCCGTCGCTCACGACCAGCTGTTTCGCGATCGCGTTGTTGGTACGCCCCTCGGCCATCAGGCCGAGGACCTCGCGCTCGCGCGGCGTGAGCCCGGCCAGGACGTCCTGCTTGCGGCTGCGGCCGAGCAGCTGGGCCACCACCTCGGGATCCAGGGCGGTACCGCCCTGGGCGACCCTGACGACGGCGTCCACGAACTCCCTGACCTCGGCGACACGGTCCTTGAGCAGATAACCGACCCCGCGGCTGGAACCGGCCAGAAGTTCGGTGGCGTACTGCTCCTCCACGTACTGCGACAGCACGAGTACCCCGATGTCGGGGTACAGCTTGCGCAACAGCACCGCGGCACGCACGCCCTCGTCGGTGTGGGTCGGCGGCATCCGTACGTCCGCGACGACCACGTCCGGCAGCGCCTTCTGGTCGGCGAGCTCGCCGACGGTCTTGACCAGCGCGTCTCCGTCGCCGACCCCGGCGACGACGTCGTGCCCCCGGTCGGTCAGCAGACGGGTCAGTCCCTCCCGAAGCAGTACCGAATCCTCGGCGATGACGACCCGCACTCTGTCCTCCACGATCTGCAGCCCCCCGGCTGAATAGTGCTCGACCGCACCCACCGAACGGCGGTGCGCACGTCCAGCATCCCAGCATCCGGACCGGCCCGGGGGGAATCGGGGGGCGGGGTGTGTGTACGGGACGGCGCTGGGCAGGGCGCGCGGTCTCCGCCCCCGGGGACTCGGGGCCGAGCGGGGCTCGTGGGCTGCGGCAGCGCCCTCAGGGGCGCGGGGAACTGCGCGACCAGCCCCCACCGGCCTGCGGACTCACGCGAAGCGAGGCGGCGCAGGGGTGCAGGGGGCGCAACCCCCGCGACGGAGCCCCGGGGGCGCATCCCCGGAGCCCGGGGACGCGCCCCCGGTGGGTTGGGGGAAGGGGCGGGGAGGGGCCACCCACCCCGCTCGGTACGGGCTACGCCCGCCAAGGCAACTCCGCCGTCACCGCCGTAGGCCCCCCACGAGGCGAATCCACCACCAGGATCCCGTCCACCGCGTCCAGCCGCTCCGCGAGCCCCGCCAGCCCGGACCCGCCGGCCACCGACGCCCCGCCCCGCCCGTTGTCCGTGACCTGCACCATCAGCCGGTCCTGGGCCAGCCACACATCGACGCCCGCCCGGCTCGCCCCGCTGTGCTTGCTCACGTTCTGGAGCAGCTCCGAGACGGTGAAGTACGCGATCCCCTCGATCGCCGGCACCGGCCGCCCCGGCAGATCCACCTCCACGTGCACCGGAACCGTGCACCGGGAGGCGACCGAGGACAGGGCGGCGTCCAGACCGCGGTCGGTCAGGACCGCGGGGTGGATGCCCCGGGCCAGGTCGCGCAGCTCCTGGAGCGCCACCTTCACCTCACCGTGCGCCGAGTCCACCATCCGCGCCGCCGCCTGCGGATCCTCGGTCAGCTTCTCCTTCGCCAGCCCCAGATCCATGGCGAGGGCGACCAGCCGCGCCTGCGCCCCGTCGTGCAGATCCCGCTCGATGCGCCGCAGGTCCGCCGCGGAGGCGTCCACGACCACGCCCCGGTCGGACTCCAGCTCCACCACGCGCTCCTCCAGCCGCGACGGCCCGAGCAGCCCGAAGAGCAGCCCTCGGTCCACGTACGCGAAGCCCCGGATGATCCACGGCACGGCCAGGGTGAGGACCAGCCCGACCAGCACGGTCAGGGTCATCTCGAACGGCGAGTCCAGATAGAAGTCGTGTGTCCCGTCCCCGTACAGCTGGATGCCGTCCTGCCCGACGTACGTGGGGAACACCCACTGCCACAGCGGGTACGTCAGCAGCCCCCACCCGTTCACCCACAGCGTCAGCGAGACGACGAAGGCGAAGACCGCCCAGGGGAAGTGCAGCACCGAGTACAGCAGGTGACGCCACGACACCCCGCTCTTGAGGACCGCCCCGACCCACGCCATCCCGCTCCTGGCCCGTACGGGCTGCGGCGCCGGCACGTCCACGCCGAGCAGCATCCGCGCCCGGCTGCGCTCCATCGCGCCGAAGGCCCGGCAGACGATCAGGCCGACCGCGAGCAGCGGGATGCCGAGGAACGTCACCAGCAGCCCGGCGCTCAGGGACAGCATCACGATGCCCCAGGTGAACATGACGATGCTGATCGGCAGGCTGAGCAGCAGATAGCCGAACTCACGGAACGTCCGGGCCTCCAGCGGCGCGCGCAGCGCCGGCGGAAGGAAGTGCTGCCGTGCAGGCCGCCGCCCGTACTCCGTCTCCATGATCATCGGTCCATCCGTTTCGTTTCACTGCCGTACGCGATGTCACCGGTGCGCGCGTCGCCGCGCGGTGGGGTGTGGTCGCGTTCTCGTACGTACGAGTCTGCTGGCCACGGCCACGACGGACCATGGAGCGGGTCACCGTCTCGAACGGGGGGTTTTCCCTACCCCACGGCGCCCCACGGGCCCCAGGGCCGGGAACGGCCGCGCGACCGACCGGCGAGCGGGCGCAGAACGCCGCACGACCGACCGGCCCCGCAGACCGCGAACGGCTTCCCGTGGACCGCCCCGACGGACGCGTACGCCGACGGACGCGTACGCCGACGGACGCGTACGCCGACGGACGCGTACGCCGACCGACACGCACGCCGACCGGCGCGTGCGCGAACGGACCGACGCGTACGCCCACCGTCGCGTGCGCCGCCCGGCCCGCCCCCTACTCCTTCGGCCCCCGAGCCCTCCACGGCAGCTCCGCCGTCACGACGGTCGGGCCGCCCACGGGGGAGTCGAGCACGAACAGCCCGTCCACCGCGCCCAGCCGCTCGGCGAGCCCGGCCATGCCCGTACCGCCGTCGATCCGCGCGCCCCCGCGCCCGTCGTCCTCGACCTGGATGAGCAGCCGGTCGCCCGACCGCCACACCTCCACCGAGGCCGTACGCGCGCCGCTGTGCTTGCTGATGTTCTGGAGCAGCTCGGAGACGGTGAAGTACGCGATGCCCTCGATCGCCGCCGCGGGCCGCTCCCGTACGTCCACGGTCACCCGCACCGGCACCGTGCACCGGGAGGCGACCGACGACAGGGCGGCGTCCAGACCGCGGTCGGTGAGGACCGCCGGGTGGATGCCGCGGGCCAGGTCGCGCAGCTCCTGGAGGGCGAGCTTGACCTCGCCGTGCGCCTCGTCGACCATCGCCGCCACCGTCTCGTCGGCCTGGCCCTCCAGGAGCTTCTCCTTGGCGAGGCCGAGCCCCATGGCGAGGGCGACCAGCCGGGCCTGGGCGCCGTCGTGCAGATCGCGTTCGATCCGGCGCAGATCCGCCGCCGCCGTGTCCACGACGACTCCGCGGTCCGACTCCAGTTCGGCGATCCGCTTCTCCAGCTCGTCCGAGGGCGACAGCAGCCCCCGGACCATGGCCCGGTCGGCGTTGGTGAGCACCCGGGCGACGAACCCGAGGACCGGCCACGCCACGAAGAGGCTGACCATCGTCACCGCGAAGGTCAGCACGCCCCAGGGCAGCCGGATGAACTCGTACAGCACGTTCCGCCAGCCCACCGGGTCCTTCAGGCTCGTCCACAGCCAGCGCATCGCCCCACCGCGCGCCCCCCGGCGCAGCGCCCGCGCCGGGATCGGGGTGGGTTCCTCGATCCGTACGCCGAGCAGCGCGCGCGCCCGCGCGCGTTCCAGCTTGCCCAGCTGGCGGGCGCCGACCAGCCCGACCGCGAGCAGCGGCAGGCCGATCACCGTGACGGAGAGTCCGGCGCCGGTGAAGACCAGCACCACCACGTACACGAAGCCGATGAGCGCCATCGGCAGATTGGTGAGGAGGTGCGTGATCTCCTTCCACGTCTGCCGGTCGTAGGCGAACCGCGCGGGCGGCAGCCTCTCGTCGTCGTACGGCTCGGCGTACGGCTCGTGGTACGGCTCGTTCTGCGGCTTGCCGTACGGGAAGGTGCTGGTCATGAGGCAAGCCTGCCGGGCCGGGGGGCGCGGCGCCATGGGGTCCGTACGCCGGTTTCGCCTGGGGAAAACCCCACCCCCGGGGTGGTCCGGGCAGGCGCGGGGTCGCGCGCGCCCGCGTGCGGGGGGCGCGCCCCGGGTCGTGTTCCCGTCGTCGCCCGGTCGTCTTCCGGACACCAGGACCGCGCGCTTCCGGACGCCGCCGCCCGGGCAGCAGGTGTGCAACCTGCGTGAGACACCTGCTTACGCCGTCCTTAGCAGGGCCTAGACTCCCGTGCGTACAGATCGTCGAACAGACTGCAACGAGGTCAGGAAGCGAGGGGCGGACGTGCCGGAACCGACCGTACGCCAGCTGTCCGCGGACTACTTCCACAGCTATTCGGTCGTCGGACTGCTCGCCGTCGTCGGCGTGCTCTTCGTCGCCGTGGCCTTCGGGGCCGGACGTCTGCTGCGGCCGGTGGTCCCGACGCCGGAGAAGCTGCTCACGTACGAATGCGGAGTGGATCCCGTCGGCGAGGGCTGGGCGCACACCCAAGTGCGCTACTACGTCTATGCCTTCCTCTACGTGATCTTCGCCGTCGACTCGATCTTCCTCTTCCCGTGGGCGACGGTCTTCGCCGCCCCCGGATTCGGCGCGGCCACGCTGGTCGAGATGTTCATCTTCCTCGGCTTCCTGGCCGTGGGACTGCTCTACGCATGGAAGAAGGGCGTCCTCGAATGGACGTGACGACTCCGGACCCCCGGTTCCTGCCCACGCCGACCGTGGCCGAAAACGGCGCCCCGGTGCCCGTGGCGGCGCCCGCCGGGGCGTCGGCCGTGCGGGGCCAGCGCCTGGGCGTGCTCTCGCGCCTGGCACCCGAGCCGATGAAGGTGGTCCTCAACTGGGGCCGCCGTTACAGCCTCTGGGTGTTCAACTTCGGACTCGCCTGCTGCGCCATCGAGTTCATCGCGGCCTCGATGGCCCGCCACGACTTCATCCGGCTCGGCGTGATCCCCTTCGCGCCGGGCCCGCGCCAGGCCGACCTCATGATCGTCTCCGGCACGGTGACGGACAAGATGGCCCCGGCGGTGAAGCGGCTGTACGAGCAGATGCCCGAGCCGAAGTACGTCATCTCCTTCGGCGCCTGCTCCAACTGCGGCGGCCCCTACTGGGACTCGTACTCGGTGACCAAGGGCGTCGACCAGATCATCTCGGTCGACGTCTACGTCCCCGGCTGCCCGCCGCGTCCCGAGGCGCTCCTCCAGGGCATCCTCAAGCTCCAGGAGAAGATCGCCCGCGAGTCCCTCAGCGAGCGCTACGCCACGCAGGCATCACCGGCGCAGCTGACGAGCGGGCTGGTGAGGGCCCCGGGGGCCTCGGGGGCTTCGGGGGCGGCGGGTGCCGGTTCCGCCGACGGGGCTGTTGAGCCTGCTGGGCCTGCTGCCCCTGCTGGGACTGGATCTGCTGAGTCCGGTGGGACCAGCGGGACCGGTGGGACCGGCAAGGCCGGTGGTGCTGCCGGTGGGACTGGCCAGGCCGGTGGTGCTGCCGGTGGGACCGGCCAGGCCGGTGGTGCGGCCGGTGGGGCTGCCGAGGGTGACACGCCGACCCCGGGGGCCGCGCAGTGACCACCACCGCGTACGACCGTCTGCCCGAGGCCGTCACGGAGATCTTCGGCGAGGAGGCCACCGCCGAGCAGGCGTACGGCCTGCTCACCGTGGACGTCCCCGCCGCCTCCTGGACCGCCGCGCTGGAGACCGCCCGCACCACGCTGGGCTGCACGTACTTCGACTGGCTCAGCGCCGTCGACGAGCCGGGCACCGGCTTCCGCGTCTGCGCGCACGTCGTCTCCCTCGCGGACCGCCGCGTCCGCCGCCTCCTCGTCCGTACGACCGTGCCGCACACCGCCCCCGTCCTGGCCTCCGCCGTGAACGTGTACGCGGGCGCCGCCTGGCACGAGCGCGAGACGCACGAGATGTTCGGCGTCACCTTCGAGGGCCACCCGAACCTGGTTCCCCTCCTCCTCCCCGAGGGCTTCGAGGGCCACCCCTTGCGCAAGGACTTCGTCCTCGCGGCGCGCGTCGCCAAGGCGTGGCCGGGCGCGAAGGAGCCGGGCGAGTCGGAGCACGGCGGCCCCAAGCGCCGCCAGATGCTCCCGCCGGGCGTCCCCGACCCGAACGAGTGGGGTCCCCTGAAGGGCCAGCTCCCGCCCGCCCCCGCCCGCACCCCGCGCGCCGCCGGGGACCGCCCGGTCCGCCGCACCCGTACGGTCACGGAGGGCTCCGCGTCCCAGACGGCCGCCCCCGCGACGGCCGAGGGCGCGACCCCGCCCGTACGCCGCGCCCGCACCGCGTCCCAGGGCTCGGCATCCCAGGCTTCCCCCGCGACGGAGACCCCGGAAACCGGCACCCCGGCCCCGGAGGCCCCGCCCGCACGCCCGCGCCGCGCCCGCAGCGCGTCGGAAGGTTCGGCCTCGCAGGCTTCCCGCGCGACCGAGTCCCTGGAGACCGGCGCTCCGGCCCCGGAGGCGTCGCCCGCCCGCCCGCGCCGCGCTCGCAGCGCGTCGGAAGGTTCGGCGTCCCAGGCTTCCCCCGCGACGGAGTCCCCGGAGACCGGCGCTCCGGCCCCGGAGGCGTCGCCCGCCCGCCCGCGCCGCGCCCGCAGCGCTTCGGAGGGCTCGGCGTCCCAGGCGCAGCCGCCCGCTCGGCCGGACGCCGCCGCGCCGCCGCGTACCCGCAGCACGGACGCCCCGTGGAACAACCCGCGCCCGGCGTTCGACGACGCGCCCGCGACCCCGGCCGCGCCGGACCGCACGGCCCCTACACCCCCGGCCGAGCCGCAGTCGGAGCAGCAGTCGGAGTCAGAGCGGCAGTCGGAGTCGGAGCGGCAGTCGGAGTCAGAGCAGCCGCCGCAGCCGCAGCGGCGATCGGAGCCGGAGCCGCCCGCGGAGCGGGAGTCCGGCACCGGACCCGGCTCGCCGGAAGGCGCCCCGGACGCCGACCCCACCGCGCGCCCGACGACCAAACCCAGTACCGGTACGAACCCCGACGCCGATCCCGGCTTCGGCCCCGATCCCGCCCGCGACCCTGAGTCCGACACCCCCGCCGGAGGCGAACCCGCGTGAACGACGCACTCGACGTCGCCCTCCGGCTCCTCGTCGTCTTCGCCGTGTTCCTCGTCCTGCCCCTCGTCATCGGGCAGACCGAGCACAAGGTCATGGCCCATATGCAGGGCCGCCTCGGCCCGATGTACGCCGGCGGCTTCCACGGCTGGGCCCAGCTCGTCGCGGACGGCGTGAAGTTCGCGCAGAAGGAGGACGTGGTCCCGGCCGACGCCGACCGTCGCGTCTTCCAGCTCGCCCCCGCCGTCGCCCTGCTCCCGTACCTCCTCGTCCTGGTCGCGATCCCCATCGGCCCGGGCGAGGGCGCCGTCGGCCAGGTGGTCGACGCGGGCATCTTCTTCGTCCTCGCCGTCATGGGCGTCGGCGTACTCGGCTCGCTCATGGCCGGCTGGGCCTCGGCGAACAAGTTCTCCCTCCTCGGCGGACTGCGCACCGCCGCCCAGCTCCTCGCGTACGAGCTGCCGATGCTGCTCGCCGCCGCCTCCGTGGCGATGGCGGCCGGTACGGTCTCCCTCCCCGGCATCCTCCACGCCTTCGAGTGGTGGTGGCTGCCCTGGCAGATCATCGGCGCCCTGGTCTTCTTCACCGCCGGCCTCGCCGAACTCCAGCGCCCGCCTTTCGACATGCCCGTCGCCGACTCCGAGATCATCTTCGGCGCGTACACCGAGTACACGGGCCTGCGCTTCGCCCTCTTCCTCCTCGCCGAGTACGCCGGGATCGTCGTCCTGTGCGGCCTCACCACCGTCCTGTTCCTGGGCGGCTGGCACGGCCCCTTCGGTGCGGACGGGCTCGGCTGGGTGTGGACGCTCCTCAAGACCGCGCTCCTCGCCTTCGTCGTCATCTGGCTTCGCGTCAGCTATCCCCGGCTCCGTGAGGACCAGCTCCAGAAGCTCGCCTGGACCACGCTCATCCCGCTCGCTCTCGCGCAGATCGCGCTCACCGGCATCGTGAAGGTGGCGATCAACTGATGGCTGCGCCGCTCCCGCCCGCCCGGCCCCGCATCCCGGGGTCCGGCCTGGCCAAGGGCCTCGCCGTGACCCTCCGCACCATGACCAAGAAGACGGTCACCGCGCAGTACCCGGACGCCCAGCCCGAACTCCCGCCCCGCAGCCGCGGAGTGATCGGCCTGTTCGAGGAGAACTGCACGGTCTGCATGCTCTGCGCCCGTGAGTGCCCCGACTGGTGCATCTACATCGACTCCCACAAGGAGACGATCCCGGCCGCCACCCCCGGGGGCCGCGAGCGCAGCCGCAACGTCCTCGACCGCTTCGCCATCGACTTCTCCCTCTGCATGTACTGCGGTATCTGCATCGAGGTGTGTCCTTTCGACGCGCTGTTCTGGTCGCCCGAGTTCGAGTACGCGGAGACGGACATCCACGAGCTCACCCACGAGCGCGACAAGCTCCGCGACTGGATGTGGACCGTCCCGGCCCCGCCCGCCCTCGACCCGGCGGCCGAGGAGCCGAAGGAGATCGCCGCGGCCCGCAAGGCAGCCGAGAAGCTCGCGGCCGCAGAAGCAGCGGAGTCCGCAACAGCCACCGGGGCCACCGGGTCTGCCGGGGCCACCGGAGCCGCCGGGGCTGCTCCGGCAACGCCTGGCACTCCGGCAACGCCTGGCACTCGGGTCACGCCCGGCACCCCGGCCACGCCTGGCACCACGCCCAGCACCCCGCCCACGCCCGGCGCCCCCGCCCCCGACCCCACCCCCGACACCGAGGAGGGCCCGGCATGATGCTCCTCGCGGGCGGTCACCACCCGGTGCACCACAGCTTCCTGTCCCCGACCGGCGTCGAGATCGCGTTCCTCCTCGTCGGCCTGGTCACCTTCGGCGCCGCCATCCTCACGGTCACGACCAAGCAGCTGGTCCACGCCGCCCTCTGGCTGGTCGTGGCCCTCGGTGGCATCGCCGTCGAGTACCTCCTGCTCACCGCGGAGTTCATCGCCTGGGTGCAGGTACTGATCTACGTCGGTTCCGTCGTCGTCCTCCTCCTGTTCGGACTGATGCTCACCAGGGCGCCGATCGGCCGCTCCCCGGACGCCGACTCGGGCAACCGGTGGGTCGCCCTCCTCGTGGCCCTGGCCGCCGCCTGCTCCCTGCTCTGGGTCGTCGTGGATGCCTTCCGTACGACCTGGGTCAACCTCGACGGCCCCGGCCAGGGCTCGACCAAGGTCTCCGGCACGATCCTGTTCCGCCACTGGGTGCTGCCGTTCGAAGCGCTCTCCGTCCTCCTTCTCGCCGCCCTCGTCGGCGCGATCGTCATGTCCCGCAAGAACGGCGACGCGAGCGGTGCCGCCGGAGACGTCCCCGAGAACGCCCCCGGGAGCGCCCGCGGGGACACCCTCGGGAACGCCCGCGGAGACAAGGAGCAGCGCTGATGCACCTGATCTATCCGGCCGTGCTGGCGATCCTCCTGTTCTGCACCGGGGTGTACGGAGTGCTCGCGCGCCGCAACGCGATCCTCGTCCTGATGTCCGTCGAGCTGATGCTCAACGCCGTCAACCTCAACCTGGTCGCCTTCGACGTCTGGCTGCGCGACACCCTCCACGCCGGCCAGGCGCTGACCCTGTTCACCATCGCCATCGCCGCCGCCGAGATCGGCATCGGCCTGGCGATCGTCCTGGCGGTGTACCGCAACCGGGGCACCGCGGACATCGACAAGCTCCGCGACAGCGCCGAGGGCTCCGGTCCCGACGACCCCGCCGCCCCGGCACAGAAGGCTGAGGCCGCCGCGTGACCACCACGACCCTCGCCGTCCTCGTCCCCCTCCTTCCGTTCCTGGGCGCGGCCGCCGGACTCCTGCTGGGCCGCACCGCCCCCGGCTACGTACGCCCGCTGGCCGTGCTGCCGACGCTGGCCGCGTTCGTCCTGGCCGTCGTCGTCGCCGTGGACCAGGGCGGCGGCAAGTCGATCGACGCCTCCCGGCGGCTCACCCCGACCGGATCCGTCCCCATCGACCTCGCCCTGCACCTCGACGGCTTCGCCGTGCTGGTCGCCGTGCTGGTCGGCCTGGTGGCGACCTGCGTGCAGCTGTACTCGACCGGCTACCTGCGCGACGACCCGCGCTACCCCTCGTACGCCGCTCTCGTCTCCCTCTTCACCTCCGCGATGCTGCTCGTCGTCTACTCCGGCGACCTGATGGTGCTGCTGGTCGGCTGGGAGATCATGGGCATCTGCTCGTACTTCCTGGTCGGCCACTACTGGGAGACCCCCGAGGCCCGAGCCGCCTCCCTGAAGGCCTTCCTGGTCACCAAGCTCGGTGACGTCCCCTTCCTCATCGGTCTGTTCGCGCTGGCCACCGACGCCGGTACGTTCCGGATCACCGGGGTCGTCCAGGCCGCCCTCACCGGCGGGGTCGACCACCCCACGCTGATCGCGCTGCTGCTCCTCGCCGGGGTGGCGGGCAAGTCCGCGCAGTTCCCGCTGCACACCTGGCTGCCCGACGCGATGGCGGGCCCGACCCCCGTCTCCGCGCTGATCCACGCCGCGACGATGGTCGCCGCCGGCGTCTACTTCGTGGCTCGGCTCCTCCCGGTCTTCGCGGCTTCGGCGGCCGCGCTGACCGTCCTCGCCGTGATGGCCGCCGTCACGATGGTCGGCTCCGCCCTGGCCGCCCTCGCGCAGGACGACATCAAGCGCGTCCTCGCGTACTCCACGATCGGGCAGCTCGGGTACATGTCCGGGGCCCTGGCCGTCGGCGACCGCGGCGCCGCCGTCTTCCACCTCCTGTCGCACGGCGCCTTCAAGGCGCTGCTGTTCCTCGCCGCCGGCGTGATCATCCACGCGGCCGGCACCAACTCGCTGTCCGCCATGTCCCGCATGGACGGCCTCGCCCAGCGCATCCCCGACGCGTACTGGACGATGACCGTCGCCCTGCTCGCGCTCTCCGCGATCCCTCCCTTCGCCGGTTTCTTCTCCAAGGAAGCCGTCCTGTCGGCCGCCGAGCACACCGCGCTCGGCGACAGCCCCATCGCCCCGCAGGGCGCCGGCTGGATCGTGCTGATCGCCGGGCTGCTCACCGCCCTGCTCACCGCCGCGTACGCCGCCCGCCTGTGGCTGATGGCCTTCCGCGGCAAGGGCGCCCCGGCCCCCGACCACGGCCGCCAGCCGGTCGCCATGAACGCCGTGCTGTGGGTGCTGGCCCTCCCGTCGCTCGCCTTCGGTCTGACCACCGGCTACCTCGACGACTGGTTCGACGGCCACGCCCTCACCCCGGCCCTGACCACCTCGGTGCTCTCCACCGGGGTCGCCCTGGTCGGCGGACTCGTCACGTACGCCACCTGGCGACACACCAGCGCCCTCGCCGCGCGCACCCCGATCGGCGCGGTCGCCGCCCACCCGGAGGGGGACGGAGGCCTGGTCGAGGAGGAGGCCATCGCCAGCCACGAACCGGCCTACGGCGACATCGCCTCGGCGCAGGACCCGGCCGACCCGGGCCGGCTGCTGCTGGGCCCGCTGCACCGCCACGCGGCCACCGGCTTCCACCTGGACGCGGTCTACCGGACGCTGTTCGTCCGCCCCGTGCTCGCCGCCGCATCCCTGGTCCGCTTCCTGGACCGCGAGGTCGTCGACACCTACGTACAGGGCGCGGGCGCCGTGCCGCGCTGGCTGGGCCGGGTCGTCCGCAAGGCCCAGACCGGCAATGTGCAGACCTATCTCAGCGCGCTGCTCGCGGGCTCCGCCGTCCTGGCGCTCGTCGCCGTCGTCCTTGCCAACGCCAACGCCGGATCGTGAGCCGTGATTGATATCAGCGCGTCCGTGATGCAGTTCCTTCTCGCGTTCATCGTGGCCGGCCCGCTCCTCGGCGCGGTGGCGGCGCTGCTGCCCGCCCCGCCCGGACTGAAGGGGAAGTCCCCCGGCCAGGCCGTGCTCCGCCACGGTGTGACGGTCACCGGCGCGATCCTGCTCGCGGCCATCGTCCTGGCGCTCGGCTTCGACCGCGACCAGGCATCGACGATGCAGGCCACGACGGACATCAAGTGGATTCCCACGCTGAACGTGCGGATCCACCTCGGCATCGACGGCATCTCCCTCCCCCTTCTCGTCCTGACCGCGCTGCTGACCTTCCTCTGCGCGCTGTACAGCTACTTCAAGATGCCCGCGGGCCCGTCCCCGCGAGCTTTCGTCGCCCTGCTGCTCGTCCTGGAGGCCGGCACCCTCGCTACCTTCGCCGTCCTCGACCTGCTGCTGTTCTTCCTCGCCTTCGAGATGGTCCTCATCCCGATGTACTTCCTGATCGCCCGCTGGGGCGGCGACCAACGGCAGGCGGCCGCCTGGAAGTTCATCCTCTACACCCTGCTCGGCTCCGTCGTCATGCTGCTCGGCCTGCTGCTGATCGGGCTGAAGACCGGCACCTTCGACATGGTGGCACTCGCCACTGACAACGGCCGGGGGATGACCACATCGGTGCAGGTCATCGCCGTTTTGGCGATCGGGATCGGGCTCGCGGTGAAGACCCCGATGTGGCCCCTGCACAGCTGGCTGCCGGACGCGCACACCGCCGCGCCGACCGTCGGGTCGGTGCTGCTGGCCGGCGTGCTGCTGAAGATGGGTACGTATGGATTCGTCCGGATCGTCCTCCCCATCGCCCCCGATGGAATGCACCGGTTCGCCCCGTATCTGGCCGCCTTCGCCGTCGCCGGGATCATCTACGGCTCGCTGGCGTGCCTCGCCCTGGCCAAGCGCGGGAACAAGGGCGACCTGAAGCGCCTCATCGCGTACTCCTCGGTCGGCCACATGGGCTTCGTGCTCCTCGGCATCGCGAGCATGAGCCCCACCGGCGTCAACGGCGCGCTCTTCGCCAACATCGCCCACGGCCTCATCACCGGCCTGCTCTTCTTCCTCGTCGGCGCCCTGAAGGACCGGTACGGCACGGCCGACCTGGATACCCTCTCCGGCGCCACCGGGGCCGCGCTCTACGGCCGGGCCCCGCGCCTGGGCGGCCTGCTGGCCTTCGCCGCGGTCGCCTCGCTCGGACTGCCGGGCCTCGCCGGGTTCTGGGGCGAGATGCTGGCCATGTTCGGCGCGTTCGATCCCGCCGACGGCCTCAGCCGCCCCGCCTTCCTCACCTTCATGGCGATCGCGGCCGTCGGCACGCTGCTCACCGCCGCGTATCTGCTCGTCGTCGTCCGCCGCGTCTGCATGGGCGCGCCGGAGGACCGCCAGGAGCTCCGCCTGGTGGACGTCCAGGGGTACGAAGCCGCCTCCTGGAGCCCGCTGGTCGCCCTCACCGTCCTCGCCGGCCTCTGGCCCGCGGTCCTCCTCGGCCTCACCGATCCGGCCGTCCACAAGCTCCTCGCAGGAGGCAAGTCGTGACCGTGGCCGCCGCAAGCGCCGCATCCGTCACCGGCGCCGCAAGCGTCGTCCAGTCCGTCGACTGGCTCGCGATCTCCCCGCCGGTGATCACCGCGTCCGTCGCGCTGATCGTGCTGGTCGCCGACCTCTTCCTGCCGCGGGAGCGCAAGCCGCTGCTCGGCGGGATCGCGATCGCCGGACTCGGCGCCGCCCTGCTCCTCCTCATCCCGCTCCACCGCAGGTCGGCGCGTTCCACCTTCTGCCTCACCGCCAACCCCGAGGCGTGCAGCTACACCGTCGACCGCTTCACGCTGGTCCTCCAGTTCCTGGTGCTCGCAGGCGCGCTCCTCACCGCGCTGCTGTCGATGACGGAACCCCCTGAGGACAAGGAGAAGCTGCCCGCGGGCGAGTTCTGGTTCCTGCTGCTCTCCTCGGCCGCCGGCGCGGCGATGCTCCCCGCCTCGCGCGACCTGGCCACCCTGGTCGTCGCCCTGGAAGTGGCCTCCCTGCCTGCCTTCGCGCTCGTCGGCCTCAAGCGGGGCGACCGGCTGTCCTCGGAGTCGGCCCTCAAGTTCTTCCTCTCCTCGGTGACCGCGACCGCGGTGATGCTGCTCGGCGTCAGCTTCGTGTACGCGGCGACCGGCACCCTGCACCTCACCCAGATCGCCGACCGCCTGGCCGACATGCCCTACCAGCTCGACACCGTCGCCCAGACCGGCGTCGCGCTCACCCTGGTGGGCTTCGCCTTCAAGACGGCCGCCGTCCCCTTCCACTTCTGGGTCCCCGACACCTACGTGGGCGCGCCCCTGCCGGTCGCCGCCTACCTCTCGGTCGTCGGCAAGGCCGTCGGCTTCTCCGGCCTCATCCTGGTGGCCGTCATCGCCTTCCCGGCGTACGCGGACGTGTGGGGCCCGGCGCTCGCCGTCGTCGCGGCACTGACCATGACCGTCGGCAACGTGGGCGCGCTGCGGCAGTCGGCCACGCGCGCGTACAGCGCGATCCGGCTGCTCGCCTGGTCCTCCGTCGGCCAGGCCGGCTACCTGCTGGTGCCGATCGCCGCCGCGGGCTACTCCAGCGACGCCCAGGTCGGCGCGACCGTCGCGTACGCCCTGATGTACGCCGCGGTGAACCTCGGCGCCTTCGCGGTGGCCGCGCTGATCGCCCGGACCCGGCCGCTGAACCGTCTCGCCGACTACCGCGGCCTCTACGCCGAACGCCCCCTCGTGGCGCTCGCGCTCGGCTTCTTCCTGCTCTGCCTGGCGGGTCTGCCGCCGGGCATCATCGGCCTGTTCGCCAAGGTGACGGTCTTCGCGACGGCGGTCGACGCGGGTCTGGGCTGGCTGGCGGTCGTCATGGCGTTCAACGTCGTGATCGCCCTGTACTACTACCTGCGGTGGACCGCCGTACTGTTCCGCGCGCCGGAGGAGGCCGAGGCTCCCCTGGAGGGGGCCGAGGCCGTGGTGGCGGGCACCGCGGCGGCCGGGGCGACGGGCGCAGGACCGGACCGGCCGGTGCTCTCCGGCGCCGGTGCCGCGGGAGTGACCGTGGCGCGCCCCCGCGTCCCGGCTCCCCTCGCCGCCGCCATCGCGCTCACCGCGCTCGCCGGCGTCGGGCTCTCGGGCATGCCCCAGGTGGCCCTGCACTTCGCGTCCATCAACCTCTTCTGAGAGGCCGCCCCTGCCCGTCCGGCCCCTCGCGGTCACCGGCCGGGCAGCGGGTTTGAACTTCGGGGCCCCGGCAGGGCACTGTCATACACGCGCACGCGGGCGCACGCGTGCCCGTACGGCGGACGGTCGACGACCGGCGGCCGGAGCCGGAGACGAGTAGGAGCCAGAGCGGTGCTGAGCGGGTTCAAGGACTTCATCCTTCGCGGGAACATAGTGACGATGGCCGTCGGTCTGGCGGTCGGCTCGGCGTTCACCGCCGTCGTCACCGGCTTCAGCACCGCCTTCATCACCCCGCTCATCGGCCTCGCCACCCGGTCGACGGGCGACTTCACCGCGGCGAGGTTCACGGTCGAGGGCGTTCAGTTCCCCTACGGGAAGTTCATCAGCGCGGCCATCGCCTTCCTCGTCACCGCCGCGGTGCTCTACTTCCTGGTCGTCGTCCCGATGATGAAGGTGCAGGCACGGTTCGACCGCGACAAGCCGGTCGACATCAAGGCCGCCCTGCGCGACTGCCCCCGCTGCTTCAGCCAGATCCCGGGCGTCGCCTCCCGCTGCCCGCACTGCACCAGCGAGCTGGAGCCCGACCCGAAGGCGCTGGAACTCGCCGGACTGCCCGCGCCGCGCTGACCCACCCGTACGGAGTAGGGCGCCCTCCGGCGAGCACAAGGGAACCAGCGGACCTCGTCTGGCGTTGACCAGTACGGGAGCGTCCACTGGAAAGTGGAAGGACCATCAGGCAAAGGGTTCCCCTGCCGCACCACTTGGAGGGCGTACCGTGCACCGCCGGCACAACGGGCTGAGGACCGCCCTCCTTCTCGGAGGACTGTCCGCGCTCATCATCGTCATCGGCAGCTTCTTCGGGCGTACGGGGCTGATCGTCGCGCTGCTCGTGGCGCTGGGCACCAACGCGTACGCGTACTGGAACAGCGACAAACTGGCCCTGCGGGCCATGCGCGCCCGCCCGGTCAGCGAGTTCGAGGCGCCCGGGCTGTACCGGATGGTCCGCGAGCTGTCGACGGCGGCGCGTCAGCCGATGCCCCGCCTGTACATCTCGCCGACCCAGGCGCCGAACGCCTTCGCGACCGGCCGCAACCCCCGCAACGCGGCGGTGTGCTGCACGGAAGGGATCCTCCAGATCCTCGACGAGCGCGAGCTGCGGGGAGTGCTCGGCCATGAGCTCAGCCATGTGTACAACCGGGACATCCTGATCTCATCGGTGGCCGGAGCCCTCGCCTCCGTGATCATGTTCCTGGTGAACTTCGCCTGGCTGATCCCGGTGGGCCGGTCCAACGACGACGACGGCCCGGGGATCTTCGGCATGCTGCTGATCATGATCCTGGGCCCGCTGGCGGCGTCCGTCATCCAACTGGCGATCAGCCGCTCGCGCGAGTACGAGGCGGACGCCTCGGGGGCGCAGCTGACCGGCGACCCCCTGGCCCTCGCCAGCGCCCTGCGCAAGCTCGACGCGGGCACGAAGCAACTGCCGCTGCCGCCCGAACCACGGCTCGAGACCGCGAGCCACATGATGATCGCCAACCCCTTCCGCCCGGGACAGGGTGTCTCCAAGATGTTCTCGACACATCCGCCGATGGCGGAGCGCATCGCCCGACTCGAACAGATGGCAGGTCGCCGCCCGTGAAGACAATCCTGAACGTCATTTGGCTGGTCCTGTGCGGCTTCTGGCTGTTCCTGGGCTATCTGCTCGCAGGCGTCCTGCTCTGCGTCACGATCATCGGCATCCCCTTCGGCCTGGCGGCCTTCCGCATCGGCCTGTACGCGCTCTGGCCGTTCGGATACACGGTGGTGGACCGGCGGGACGCCGGCGCCGCGTCCTGCGTCGGCAATGTGCTCTGGCTGGTCCTGGCGGGCTGGTGGCTGGCGCTCGGCCACATCGTCACGGGCTTCGTGCTGTGCGTCACGATCATCGGAATCCCGCTGGGCATCGCGAACTTCAAGCTGATCCCGGTCTCACTGCTCCCGCTGGGCAAGCAGATCGTGCCGACGGACCAGCCGTTCTACCGGTAGCCGAACCGGCGAAAAAAGTTATCCACAGGGAAAAGGGCAGGTCAGAGTAGCTCCGGCCCGATTGTCGGCGGTCTGGGCCACCATGGGGCCATGACCGAGAACGAGAAGGTGTCCCAGCGGTACGCGGCCGGGTTCCACGGCCGAATATGAGGCGCGCGCGGCGCGGCCGCGCGAGGGGGCAGGGGGGCGTGGGGGGCCACGCCTCGGCGGCCCCTGCTCACCGCGAGCGCAGACGCCCCCGCACTGCGTACGCGACCGCCCCCACGGCCAGCACCGCGCTGCCCGCCGCCACCGACGACGGCGGGAGCGCGAAGGCGAGCAGCAGGCAACCGGCCAGTCCGCAGGCCGCGAGCGGCCGCCCGCCGCGGCCCGGCCCCAGGGTCCAGGCCGACGCGTTGGCGATCGCGTAATAGACCAGCACGCCGAACGACGAGAAGCCGATCGCCCCGCGCAGATCGGCCGTCGCCGCCAGCACCGCCACCACGGCGCCCACCGCGACCTCGGCCCGGTGCGGCACCCGGAACCGGGGGTGTACGGCGGCCAGCGCGCCCGGCAGATGGCCGTCCCTGGCCATCGCGAGGACCGTGCGCGAGACACCCAGCACCAGCGCCAGCAGGGACCCGAGCGCGGCGACCGCCGCCCCGGCCCGCACCACCGGCACCAGCCCCGGCGCGCCCGCCGCCCGCACCGCGTCGGCGAGCGGCGCCGTGGCCGACCCCAGCCCGCCCGCGCCCAGCACGGAAAGGACAGCGACCGCGACACAGACATAGACGACCAGCGCGATGCCGAGCGCCAGGGGAACGGCGCGCGGGATCGTCCGGGCCGGATCACGCACCTCCTCACCGAGCGTGGCGATCCGGGCGTACCCGGCGAACGCGAAGAAGAGCAGCCCCGCCGCTTGGAGCAGCCCTGCCCCGCCCCCGGACAGCCCGACGTCCGGGTGCCCGGCGCTGGACGACCCCAGGCACGCCGCCACCACCGCCGCGAGGACCGCGAGCACCAGCGCCACGATCGCCCGCGTCACCCACGCCGACTTCCGCACGCCCCCGTAGTTGACGGCGGTCAGCGCCACCACGGCCACGACCGCCACCAAGTGGGCCTGTCCCGGCCAGACATAGGCACCCACGGTCAGAGCCATCGCTGCACACGAGGAGGTCTTGCCGACGACGAACCCCCAGCCCGCCAGATACCCCCAGAACGGCCCCAGCCGCTCACGCCCGTACACATACGTGCCGCCGGACGCGGGATAGCGGGCGGCGAGGCGCGCCGAGGCCATGGCGTTGCAGTACGCGACGGCCGCGGCCAGCGCCAGCGCGGCCAGCAGCCCGGTCCCGGCCGCGTGCGCGGCGGGGGCGAGGGCGGCGAAGATCCCCGCGCCGACCATCGAGCCCAGGCCGATGACCACGGCGTCGAAGACGCCGAGCGTGCGGCGCAGTTCCTGTGTCATGCGCCGCACCCTAGCCACCGGGCGCAACCGCGCCCCACGAGGGCCACGTCCTCCAGGACGACCCCACAGGACACACGCACACGACATGAGACGGCCCCTCGTGGGTCGGCATCGCACGAAGGCAGGTTCAGGACATGAGCATCGTCAGCTGGATCCTCCTCGGCCTGCTCGCCGGAGTCATCGCCAAGATCCTGCTCCCCGGGCGGGATCCGGGCGGTCTGATCGGCACGACGGTCATCGGGATAGCGGGCGCGTTCGTCGGCGGCTGGATCTCGGCACGCTGGCTGGACCGTCCCGTCGCCCACCACTTCTACGACGGCGCCACCTGGGCGGCGGCGGTCGGCGGCTCGCTCGTGCTGCTGATCGCCTACCGCATACTCTTCGGCAACTCGCGCGACCGCCGCTGAGCCAGCCGCAGCCCTTCAGCCGACGAGCCCTTCAGCGTGCCGGCCCTTCAGACCAGGCATCCAGCTTGCCGGCCCTCCGGCCGACCAGCCCTGCGCGCGGTCAGCCCTTCAGGCCGGTCTCACGGAGGGTCAGATTGAGTCGGCCCGTGGCCAGTCCGGTCGTCGACGGGTCGCCCGTGCCGGGCAGGACCTTCGGGACGCCGTGGTAGGCGAAGCGCGAGGGGCCGCCGAAGACGAAGAGGTCGCCCGAGGCCAACTCGACATCGGTGTAGGGGCGGCCCCGGTCCTCGGTGTTGCCGAAGCGGAAGAGGCAGCTGTCGCCGATGCTCAGGGAGACCACGGGCGCGCCGGACCGCTCGTCCTTGTCCTGGTGCATCCCCATGCGCGCGTCGCCGTCGTAGAAGTTGATCAGCGCGGTGTCGGGGGAGTAGCCGTCCCCCGCGGCGGGGTCGTCGTAGGCGTCGGCCACGGCGGCGCGGCCGAGCGCGGCGAGCCAGTCGGGGAAAGGGGCGACGGGCCGGCCGTTCACGTCACCGGCGGTGCGGGTGTACCGGTAGGGCTGCCAGTGCCAGCCGACGCAGACGGTCTGCACGGACATGACGCCACCGCCCGGCAGCACGGTGTACCGGATGGGGACGGGCCCCCGCGCCCACTCCCGGCAGGCGGCGACCAGCTCCCGTTGCCGTTCGGGCGGCAGCCACCCCGGCACGTGCACGGCGCCGGGGGCGACGACGGTACGGGGCCGGGGGAACAGGGCGTCGCTCATCGGGCGGGCCTAGCGCAGCCCGCCGGGGCCGACGGGGCTGACGGGGCTGATGGAGATAGCGGCGCTGACGGGGCTGACGAAGCTGCTCTGATCGCCAGGACCGGGGTGGCTCCCGGGCGCCGCCCCGGCCACTTCTCCACCCCGAGGGCCCGCCACCCCCGCCAGGGCCCCTTCCAGACCGAGGAGGTGTTCCTTGCGGGCCAGGCCGGCCGCGTACCCCTTCAGGGTGCCGTCGGAGCCGATGACGCGGTGGCAGGGGCGGACGACCAGGGCGGGGTTGCGGCCGATGGCGGTGCCGACCGCGCGCACCATCACCGGGGAGGAGCCGATGCGGCGGGCGATCTCCCCGTACGAGGTGGTGACCCCGTACGGAATGGAGTCCAGCTCCGTCCAGACCCGCCGCTGGAAGTCGGTGCCCGCGCCGGGGGCGTACTCGATCTCGAAGCGGGTGAGCCCACCGTCGAAGTACGCCCGCAGCTGGCGGACGATCTCCTCGAAGGCCTCCGGCGCCCGCCGCCAGCCGTCCCGGACGACGGCGGCGCCCTTCTGGCCGGGCATGGAGAGCGAGACCAGCGCGGTCCCGCCGTTGGCGGTGGCGGACTCCTCGCCGACCAGAAGCAGTTCCCCCAGCGGGCTGTCGAGGGTCGCGTAGACCGTCATCGCACGTTCCTTTCCTCGCGACGAGTCGTACGAGCCGCACACGTGTCGCGTGCGAGTCCGTACGTACGAGTTCCCTGCGTACGCGACCGAGTCTGCGACCCCCGTCCGGCCCGTGCTGGCGGGAATCGGACAGTGCGTCCGAGGGTCAGCGGTAGTTCACGAACTGGAGCGCGAAGTCGAAGTCCTTGCCCTTGAGCAGCGCCTGGACGGCCTGGAGGTCGTCCCGGCTCTTGGAGGAGACCCGCAGCTCTTCGCCCTGCACCTGCGCCTTGACGCCCTTGGGGCCCTCGTCGCGGATGACCTTGGCGACCTTCTTGGCGTTCTCCTGGGAGATGCCCTCCTCGATGGAGGCGAAGATCTTGTACTCCTTGCCGGAGAGCTGCGGCTCGCCGGCGTCCAGCGCCTTGAGCGAGATCCCGCGCTTGACCAGCTTGGTCTGGAAGACGTCGAGGATGGCGTTGACGCGGTCCTCGGAGTTGGCCTCCATCAGGATCTTCTCGCCGGACCAAGAGATCGACGCGCCCACGTTCTTGAAGTCGTAGCGCTGCGAGATCTCCTTCGCCGCCTGGTTGAGGGCGTTGTCGACCTCCTGCCGCTCGACCTTCGAGACGATGTCGAAACTGGAGTCGGCCATGTCCTGTGGCTCCTTGTATCGGGGGGCGTGGGGGTACGGCCTGGCTGCCGAACCGCTGCCCCAAAGCCTAGCCACCCGCACCCGCCCGAAGCGCTGATCAACCGGGTGGCGGAGCACCCCCGGTCATCAGGTATCGTTTACGTCGTTGCCAGGGAGCACCGCCGAAAAGCGGCCTCCCACCGGCGACATCCCATGGCGGTGTGCCCGAGTGGCCAATGGGAGCGGACTGTAAATCCGTCGGCTTAGCCTACCCAGGTTCGAATCCTGGCGCCGCCACGCGATGTGAGACCCCCGTTGAACTGCGGAAACGCAGCTCGGCGGGGGTCTTCTCGTTGTCCGCGTGCCGCCACCCCGGGAACTGGGTTCGGCAAGGCCCCAGAGGGTTCGCGGGGATGCGAAGGAGGGGTCGGGCGCGGGTGACCAGTCTCACCCGTACCCCGAATCACCGCCCCTCTCGGTGGGCGCTCGGCGCGGCCCAGTGCGGGCTTGGGCGGGGTGGTCCGCCTCTCTCGGACGACATTTCTGTGGGGGCGCTCGGGTCCCGTATTGGCGGAATGTGCCTTATGTGGCCATGGCGAAGGGTGGCGCTTGAAGGGGTGAGTCCTGTGGCGGGCGTTCGCGTGATTCCGGGGCGGCAGACTTTCCTCCGACGTCGGGCTGTAACCGCTATCTGACGTTCCGTGCCGCCAAGGGTCCGTGGGAGTGGGGGGACACGCCCGCGTATGTGGGCCCGGCGTGGCGTGTGACGGCACCGCCAAGACCGTGAGGAGGCGAGTGCACGTCGGTGACGTGCACGAATTCAGCCATGTTGAGTTCAGTCATCAAGGATGCCGGTGCCCACTACATAGCTGAGGTGATGTTCGCGATCACCGCAGTCGTCGTCGGGTTGCTGCGGTCCACGTGGCGTCGCCGGCCGCGCCTGATCCGGGAGGCGGGAGGCTCGGCTTCCGAAGGTCTGATCGAAGGGTCCTCGGATGCCCCGGGCACCTCGCGACTGTGCGCGACCGAACACGACTCTCCGCCGCATACGTCGTCCAAAAGACGACAGGGGGAGTCGTCATGAAGACGACACGTGCCGCACGACGTGCGCAGTATCCCGAAGCGGAATACAACCGGGACCGGGCCTGGGGACGGTTACTGGAATCCCCGGGCGGAGTGCGACGGCATTCCCGGTCCGGGAGTTCGGCGTCCGAGCCCACGCTGCTGGAAGTCGCCCGCGCCTATGACCGGATCTGCCAGCGGGCCCGGGGGATCATCCAGCCCGATGTCGAGGAAACGGACATCCTCGCCACACTCATGGTCATCCGGATGCTCCGGGACAAGCTGGAAAGCGATGAACTCCGGCTGATCTCCCTCGCCCGGACCAAACGGATCACCTGGGAACGCATCGCCGACGCCCTCGAACTGAGCGGCCGTCAGTCGGCGGAGCGCCGCCATCTCCAACTGACGCGAGCCCAGCGCGCCGACGGCACCCTGCCGCGTACACAGAACGAACGCGTCGAGTCCGTACGCGAGCAGCGCAGCCGGCGGGCCGAGCGGGACTGGGCCCTGCGCCACGGGGAGTTGATCCGGGGTCTGGCCGCCCGGCTCGCCGCCGTCGACGGGCTCCAGGCGCGCGTCGACCGTTCCCACGAAGCCCGCATACTCAACGCGCTGGAGGGCTCCCGCGAACGCGGCCCGCAGGACCAGGGGAAGCCCATGCGGCTCGTGTGGCCGCAGGCGCTGCGGGACTGCCTCGCCGAGGACGAGCGCTTTCGCGCCGCCCCGCGCAAGAGCGCCAAGCCGGCCGCCGATCCCGCCTGGGAGCGCCAGCAACAGGAAGCCGACATCCTGCACCGACTGCTCGGCCTGATCAGTTATGCCACCAATCCCAGGAACATCGATCTTTCCGATCTTCCGGAACTCTTCCGGGAAATCGTCAAGGTCCACGGTGAATACCAGCAGCAGACCAGGGTGCGTCGATAAGGGCGGTTCTTACTGCGGACGCGGCGGAGGAAGAGGGAGGAAGGGGGCGGGGGCAGGGAACGGTCAGTTCCCCGCCACGTCCTTCACCGCCACCATCACCGGCACCGTCCCGCTGATCGCCTCCAGCGTCAGGCCCGCCGTCGCCGGGGTGTCGATCAGTTCGGCCAGCAGGGCGGCCACGTCGTCCCGGGGGATCGGGCCGCGGCCCGTCGACGCGGCCAGGGTGATCAGACCCGTGCCGGCGTCGTTCGTCAGCATCCCGGGGCGCAGGATCGTCCAGTCCAGGCCGGGGCGGGCCCGTACCGCCTCGTCGGCCGAGCCCTTGGCCCGCAGATACGCGTCGAAGACCTCGTCGCCCTCGTGGCGCGGGTCGGCGCCCATGGAGGAGACGACCAGGTACCGGCGTACGCCCGCGCGCTCCGCCGCGTCCGCGAACAGGACCGCCGCCGCACGGTCCACCGTCTCCTTGCGGGCCGCGTCGCTGCCCGGGCCCGCGCCCGCCGCGAAGACCGCGGCGTCCGCGCCCGCCAGGACGGCCGCGACCTCGTCGACGGACGCCGACTCCAGGTCGAGGACGACGGGCTCGGCGCCCGCCTGCCGCAGGTCGTCCGCCTGTTCCGGCTTGCGGATGATCCCCGCGACCTCGTCCCCGCGCGCCGACAGCAGCCGTTCGAGCCGCAGCGCGATCTGACCATGACCTCCTGCGATGACAATGCGCATGCTCCCGACCGTACGCCCGCGCGCCGCTCGCCGCGTCCCCGCACGCCCCTTCGGGGGTGACCGCCGCGCCTCCGCACCCGGTCCCGCACGCCCTTCGGGGTCACCGCCCGCGCCCCGGGCCCCGGCGCATCCCCGCACGCCCCGCACCCCACCCCAGCGCCCCGGGCGCCCCCAGGCACCCGGGCCCGCAGGCGCCGCCTACCCCCCGTCCATCCGCGACTGCCGCGGCAGGTCGAGTGCCACCACCGCCGCCGAGTCGCAGTACTCCCGTACCGCGCTCGTCCGGGCCACCACCCGGCCGCGGTGGATCACGATGCGGCTGTACGCCAGGGACAGCACGCCCGCGATGCGTTCGCCGCGTACGGCCAGGAGCTCCGCCGGGAAGCCCGCCTCCACGCGGACCTCGGCCAGCCCCATCGCCTCGCGGGCGGCCGTGCTCACCGCGGCGTAGGCGTCCTCGGGGCGCAGGCCCGCCTGGGAGGCGAGGAGGTACGCGGCCTCCAACGGGTCGCCCCGGCCCACCGGGTTGGCCAGGTCGCGCAGCGCGCCGCCGCCCGCCGCCACCGGAACCCCGGCCGCCCTCAGCAGCCGTACGGGAGGCATGCCCTGACGGCCCGTGCCCTGGCGTTCCGTCATGCCGCAGCCGCCCTGCGGCAGGCAGATCACCGCGACGCCCGCCGCCGCGAGCTGGTCCGCCGCCCGCGCGGCCGCCTCCTGGGGAAGCCGCGAGAGACCCGCGCAGGGGCCGATCGCCGCGCCCGGGCGCAGGCCGGCGGTCATCGCCGCGAGGCGGGCGAGGCGCGCCGGGTCGTCGCCGTCCGTGTGGAGGTCGACCGCGCAGCCGTGCTCGGCGGCGATCTCCAGGACGGCCTCCGTGTACCCGGCGGGGTCCGGGTCGAGGTCCGGGCAGCCGCCCACCACCGACGCGCCCATCTTCACCGCGTCCCGCAGCATCGCGAGCCCGTCGGCGCCCGCGACCCCGGTCAGCAGCCGGGGCACCGCCACCACGTTCAGCTCCGCGAGCCCGCGCAGCGAGCGGCGGGTCTGCAGAGCGGCCTCCAGCGGCCCCAGCCCCCGTACGTCGTCGATCCGCACGTGCGAGCGCAGCGCTGTCGCGCCGTGGCCGAGCTGGAGCAGGGCGGCCTCGGTGGCACGCCGCTGGACGTCCTCGGCGGCGTACGAGACCGGGCCCTCGGGGCCGAACGCGGTCAGCGCCGTGTCGCTGTGCGCGTGCGGCTCGGCGGGCGCCGGGAGCAGCAGGAAGCCGTTCAGGTCGACCTTGGAGAAGTGCGCCGCGAGGCTGCCCGCGGTCCCGACGGCCTCGATGCGGCCGCCGCCGAGCCGGACGTCCACGGTCCGGCCGTCGGCGAGCCGGGCGCCGGACAGCAGGAGCGTGGCGGCGGCCTCGGCGGGGCCGTCCCCGGCGCCGGACGAGTGGGCCGGCTGCTGCTGGCTGTCGGACATCGCGCTCCAGGTGGTCCTCGGGGCCCCACGGGGCCTTCAGGGCAAGATCACGCAGCGTGAGCAGAGCCTAGGGGCGAGCCCCGCGCGCATCGAGGAGGAGCGCAATAGTCGTACCGGTGTGGCCACGAGTGGCGTACGGGACGCCTGGGGCGGGCCGGGCGCAAGCGGCCGAGGAGGGTGCCCCACCCGTCCCCGGACCCCCACGCGCCCCCCGCGGGACCCGCCACGCGAGGGCCCTCCGACGGCTCCATGACGGCCCGGCGAAACGGATTTGGGCGATCGGCGGCCGACCGTGTAATGTCTTCATCGCTCGCCCCAATAGCTCAGTCGGTAGAGCGTCTCCATGGTAAGGAGAAGGTCTACGGTTCGATTCCGTATTGGGGCTCTGGTGAGAGGGTCCCCGCCCACAAGCGGGGACCGGATCATCAAAGCGGTGTAGCTCAGTCGGTAGAGCAAGCGGCTCATAATCGCTGTGTCACCGGTTCAAGTCCGGTCACCGCTACTCAAAGTAGCACCAGTAGCCGATTGTGGGGTCGGTCTCCCGATCGGCTACTCTTTTATGCGTTCATCCGTCTAACCGTCCGTCCAAGGAGCACTCACGTGGCTGCCACCGACGTCCGCCCGAAGATCACGCTGGCCTGCGTGGAGTGCAAGGAGCGGAACTACATCACCAAGAAGAACCGGCGTAACAACCCGGACCGTCTTGAGATGAAGAAGCACTGCCCGCGCTGCAACTCGCACACCGCGCACCGCGAGACCCGCTAATCACGGGTCGAGCACTCAGGCTCGTACGAGAGGCCGTTCCCTGTTCCGGGGGGCGGCCTCTCGTCGTACCCCGTCGCGACGCGTCGCCCGGACCACCGTCGCCCGGATGACGGTCGCCCGGATCACCGTCGCCCAGATCACAGCAGACCACTCAGCAGGAGGTTGCGAGCCCATGGCGCTCGACCAGTCCTTCGTGGGGCGGACCTATCCGCCCACCGCGCCGTACGAGGTCGGCCGGGAGAAGATCCGTGAATTCGCCGAGGCCGTGGGGGACACCAACCCCGCGTACCTCGACCCGGAGGCCGCCAAGGCGCTCGGGTACCCCGATGTGATCGCGCCGCCGACCTTCGTGTTCACCATCACGTTCAAGGCGGCCGGCGTCGTGATCCAGGACCCGGCCCTGGGCCTGGACTACAGCCGGGTCGTGCACGGCGACCAGAAGTTCGCGTACACGCGCCCGGTGCGGGCGGGGGACCGGCTCACGGTGACCTCCACCATCGAGGCGGTCAAGACCATGGCGGGCAACGACATCCTGGACGTCCGTGGCGAGGTCCACGACGAGACCGGCGAGCACGTCGTGACCGCCTTCACCAAGCTCGTGGCCCGCGCGGCCGAGGGGGAGTGACGATGAGCGCCAAGATCCGTTACGAGGACGTGGAGACCGGCACCGAGCTGCCGGCGCAGTCCTTTCCCGTGAGTCGCGCCACACTCGTGCAGTACGCGGGCGCCTCGGGCGACTTCAACCCGATCCACTGGAACGAGAAGTTCGCCAGGGAGGTCGGGCTGCCGGACGTGATCGCGCACGGCATGTTCACCATGGCGTCCGCGATCCGGGTGGTCACCGACTGGGTGGGCGACCCGGCGGCGGTCGTCGAGTACGGCGTGCGCTTCACCAAGCCGGTCGTCGTGCCGAACGACGAGACGGGCGCGCTGATCGAGGTCAGCGCCAAGGTCGCGGCCAAGCTGGACGACGAGGCACGGACGGTCCGGGTCGATCTGACGGCGATGAGCGCGGGCCAGAAGGTCCTCGGGATGTCGCGCGCGGTGGTCGCGCTGGCGTGACGCGGCGCGCGCCCCGCGGCAGCGGGAGCGCGGCAGCGTGAGGGGGCGTGAGGGGGAGTGAACGGCCGTCGGGAGCGCGAGCGCCCGGCGGCCGTTCGCCGTTCCCGGGCGCGGGGCGTCGTAGCGCTTGACGAAGTTAGTTATTGGCCACTAACTTCGTGGGCATGGTCAGGATGAGCGCGGAGGAGCGGCGCGAGAGCGTCGTACGGGCGGCGATGAGCGAGTTCGCTCACCGCGGCTACTACGGGACGTCCACCGAGGCGATCGCCAAGCGCGTGGGTGTCTCGCAGCCGTACCTGTTCCGCCTCTTCCCGAACAAGCCGGCGATCTTCCTCGCGGCGACGCGTCGCTGCATGGAGGACACCGTGCGGATGTTCGCCGACGCCTCGCAGGGGCTGACCGGCGAGGAGGCGGTGCACGCGATGGCGAACGCGTACACCCGGGTCATCGCGGAGGAGCCCGAGCGGCTGCTCATGCAGATGCAGGTGTACGTGGCGGTCGCCGCGGCCGAGGCGGCGGGCGACCACACCTTCGGCGAGGCCGTCCGGCGCGCGTGGATGGAGCTCTGGGACGCGGTGAGCGTGCCACTGGAGGGCTACAAGGAGACCACGACGTTCCTGGCGTACGGGATGCTGATCAACACGCTGGTGGCGATGGGGTTTCCGCCCGAGCACCGAGTGTGGGAGGAGATCTACCCGAGTGCCCGGGTGAAGGGGCGGCTGCAGAAGTAGCCCCCTCGCCTTCCTGCCCGGGCGGTCCGGCGGACCTCCTGGTGGAGAGCGGCGCATACGTATGGGCTCGAAAGTTAGTAACTGATAACTAACCAACGGAACCGAACAGGGGAAGCGGGGAAGCGATGTCCGAGCAGCGGGAGATACCCGAGCAGCACGAGCAGGGGGCTGCGGAGGGGGCCGGCCAGGGGGCCGTGCAGGGGTCCGGCCGGGAGGGCGCGAAGGGGTCGGGCCAGGGGACCGCGAAGGGGTCCGGGCAGGGGTCCGGGCGCGGTCCTGAGCGAGAGGCTGATCAGGGGCCCTTGCAGGGAACTTCGCAGGGGACCGCGCCGGAGGTGGTGGCCGGGGAGGGGGCCGGTCGGCGTGGGGGAGCGGTGTGGGCGCTGGTGATCACCAGCATCGCCGGGTTCATGGCGGCGCTCGACAACCTCGTCGTCACCACCGCGCTGCCGTCGATCCGCGAGGACCTGGGCGGGGCGCTGGACGACCTGGAGTGGACGGTGAGCGCGTACACGCTCACCTTCGCCGTCCTGCTGATGTTCGGGGCGGCGCTGGGGGACCGGTTCGGGCGGCGCAAGCTCTTCCTCGTCGGACTGACGATCTTCACCGGCGCGTCCGCCGCGGCGGCGCTGGCACCCGGGATCGACGGGCTGGTCGCCGCGCGGGCGGTCCAGGGCGTCGGCGCCGCGATCATGATGCCGCTCACCCTCACGCTGCTCACGGCGGCCGTGCCGGTGGCGAAGCGGGGCCTGGCGTACGGGATCTGGGGCGCGGTCAACGGCCTCGCCGTGGCCAGTGGGCCGCTGATCGGCGGGGCACTGACCGAGCACTTCTCCTGGCAGTGGATCTTCTGGCTGAACGTTCCGCTCGGGGTGGCCGTGCTGCCGCTGGCGCGGCTGCGGCTCGCCGAGTCGTACGGGAGCGGGGCGCGACTCGACATCCGGGGCACGGTGCTCGCCAGCGGAGGCCTCTTCGGGATCGTCTACAGCCTGATCCGGGGCAACGTGGACGGCTGGAGCAGCCCGACGGTGCTGACGGGGCTGGTCGGGGGCGCGGCTCTGCTGGGCGCGTTCGTCTGGCACGGGGTCGTCAGCGCGGCGCCGGTGCTGCCGATGCGGCTGTTCCGGAGCCGGGCGTTCTCGGCGATCAACCTGGCCAGCCTGCTGATGTTCGTGGGGATGTTCGGCTCGATCTTCCTGCTCAGCCAGTTCCTCCAGGGCGTGCTGGGCTACTCGCCGACCGAGGCGGGGCTGCGGATGCTGCCGTGGACCGCGATGCCGCTGCTGGTCGCGCCGGTCGCGGGCATCCTCTCCGACCGGATCGGGGGACGGCCGGTGGTGACGGTGGGGCTGGCGCTCCAGGCGGTCGGGCTCGGCTGGTTCGCGCTGATCATGTCGCCGGACGTGTCGTACGGGACGCAGCTGCCGGCCATGACGGTCAGCGGGGTCGGGATGGCGCTGTACTTCGCGCCTGCCGCGAACCTGGTGATGTCGAGCGTGCGGCCGTCCGAGCAGGGGATCGCGTCCGGGGCGAACAACGCGCTGCGGGAGGTGGGCGGGGCGCTGGGTGTCGCGGTCCTGGCGGCGGTGTTCTCCGCCCAGGGCGGGTACGGCTCGGCGTCGGCCTTCGTGGACGGGTTGCAGCCGGCGCTGTGGGTTGGTGCGGGGGTGGTGGCGTTGGCGGCGGTCAGTGCGGGGTGTTTGCCGGGGCGAGGGTCGGGGGCCGGTGCTGATTCGGGTGCCGGTGCCGGTGTCGGTTCCGGGGCGGATTCTGTGGGGGAGGTTCGGGGGGAGGTGTTGGTGGGGTGAGGTGTGGGGGGCGGGCCGGGGGTTGAATTTCCCCCACCCCGCCCCTTCCCTGAACCCTCCGGGGGCGGCGGGGCCCGAGACGCGTTGCCCGACGGCTGCGCTCCCGACTCCCTCGGCGGGGCTACGCTCCCGACTCCCTCGGCGGGGCTACGCTCCCGACTCCCTCGGCGGGGCTACGCTCCCGACTCCCTCGGCGGGGCTACGCCCTCGCACCCCCCTTTGCGAGGCCTGCGGCCCCTGCACCCCGCTTCTTTCGTCTGCGGACCGTGCTGGGTTGCTCGCGCAGTTCCCCGCGCCCCTAACTACCTAGGGGCGCGGGGAACTGCGCGCTCAGCCACAGACGGCCCGCAGACGACCCCCGCCCCTTCGGGGGCGCGAGGAACTGCGCGACCGGCCACAGCACACCCGCAGACGAACCTCCGGCCGAACAGGGGCGCGGGGAACTGCGCGAGCAACCCTCCACCGGCTCGCAGGCGAATCTCCGGCCCGATAAGGGGCGCGGGGAACTGCGCGAGCAGCCCTCCACCGGCCCGCAGACGAATCTCCGGCCGATAAGGGGCGCGGGGAACTGCGCGACCAGCCCTCCACCGGCCCGCAGGCGAATCCCCAGCCGAACAGGGGCGCGGCCGCCCCGCCCCCGGCCCGCAGGCGAATCCCCAGCCGAACAGGGGCGCGGGGAACTGCGCGACCAGCCCACCTCCGGCTCGCAGACGCATCCCCCGGCCGAACAGGGGCGCGGCCACCCCGCCACCCACCCGCGCAGGCGAACCCCCGGCCGGCCAGGGGCCCGGGCCACCCCCGCCCCCGGTGGCCCGCACCCGTACGCTGGACCCCGTGCAGGTACTTCACGATGCCCCCCTCGCCCCCCTCACCACCTTCCGGCTCGGTGGGCCGGCCTCTCGGCTCGTCGTGGCCGGGTGTGATGACGACGTCATCTCCGTCGTGCGGGAGGCCGACGAGGCGCGGGTGCCGTTGCTCGTCATCGGTGGGGGCAGCAATCTCGTCATCGGGGACAAGGGGTTCGCCGGGACCGCCCTGCGGATCGCCACCACCGGGTTCCGGCTGGAGGGGACGCGGCTCGACGTGGCCGCCGGGGAGGTCTGGAGCGACGTCGTGGCCCGGACCGTGGAGGCCGGGCTCGCCGGGATCGAGTGTCTGGCTGGGATCCCCGGATCCGCCGGCGCCACCCCGATCCAGAACGTGGGCGCGTACGGCCAGGAGGTCTCCTCCACCATCCGCGAGGTCGTCGCGTACGACCGGGCCGAGCGGCGCACCGTGGTGCTGACCGCCGCCGAGTGCGACTTCTCCTACCGGCACAGCCGGTTCAAGGCCCACCCCGACCGGTACGTCGTCCTGCGCGTCCGCTTCGAGCTGGAGGACGCCGGCGGGCTCTCCGCGCCGATTAAGTACGCCGAGACCGCCCGCGCGCTCGGCGTCGAGCCCGGCGACCGCGTTCCGGCCGCCACCGCCCGCGAGACCGTCCTCAAGCTGCGGGCCGGCAAGGGCATGGTGCTGGACGCCGAGGACCACGACACCTGGTCCGCCGGGTCCTTCTTCACCAACCCGATCCTGGGGGAGCGCGAGTACCGCGCGTTCCTGGAGAAGGCCGCCGCGCGGCTCGGCGACGACGTCTCCCCGCCCGCCTGGGACCTCGGGGACGGGCTGACCAAGACCTCCGCCGCCTGGCTCATCGACAAGGCCGGGTTCACCAAGGGGTACGGCACCGGGCCCGCCCGGATCTCCACCAAGCACACCCTCGCCCTCACCAACCGCGGCGGCGCCACCACCGAGGACCTGCTCGCCCTCGCCCGCGAGGTCGTCGCGGGCGTGGAGCGCGCCTTCGGGGTGACCCTCGTCAACGAGCCGGTGACCGTCAACGCCGAGATCTGATCTCACCCGCCGGGGTCAGTAGGCCACGCAGACGCCTTGCTTCACGGTCGCCTGGTCGGTGATCATCCGCAGCATCGCGTCCGCCACGTCCGCCCGTCCGATCGTGCGCGCGCTGCGCGGGGTCGCCCCCACGGCCGTGCGGTACGTGCCGGTCCTGGGCTTGTTGACCAGGCGGACCGGGCGGACCGCCGTCCAGTCCAGGGCCGAGGCGGCCAGCTCGGCCTCGGTACGGCGCAGGTCCTCGTAGACGTCCTTCAGGACCCGGGTGACGATCGCCAGGGTCAGCCGGTCCAGGAACGGGTCGTCGGGCGCCTCCGGGCCCACCGGTCCCGCGCTCACCACCAGCAGCCGGCGGGTGCCCTCCGCGTCCATCGCCTTCACGATCGAGCGGGTCAGCCGGGCCGTGATGCCCGTCGCCGCGTCCGCCCGCTTGTTCGCGCCGAGCCCCGAGAGGACCGCGTCCCGGCCCGCCACCGCCGGACGCAGGGACTCGGGGTCCGAGAGATCGCCCCGGACGACCTCCAGGCCCGTCCCCGTCGTCGTGAAGCGCGCCGGGTCCCGAACCACCGCCGTGACCTGGTGTCCCCCGGCCAGCGCCTGGCGGACCAGCTCCGTGCCGATCCTGCCCGTCGCACCGAAAACCGTGAGCTTCATCTGCGTTCACCCTCCCCTGGTGGATGGTCGTTCCTCCGCCAAGGGTGCCCAAGGTGTCAGGAGGCCAGCCAGGAATCCACCCCGGCGATCAACTGCGACTTCACCGCCTGCGGCGCGGCCGAGCCGCGCACCGACTGCCGTGCCAGCTCCGCCAGTTCGGCGTCGGTGAAGCCGTGGTGGAGGCGGGCGAACTCGTACTGGGCGGCGAGGCGGGAGCCGAACAGGAGCGGGTCGTCGGCGCCGAGCGCCAGCGGCACGCCCGCCTCGTACAGGGTGCGCAGCGGGACGTCCTCGGGCTTCTCGTACACGCCGAGGGCGACGTTGGAGGCGGGGCAGACCTCGCAGGTGATGCCGCGCTCGGCCAGCCGCCGCAGCAGGCGCGGGTCCTCGGCGGCGCGCACCCCGTGACCGATGCGGGTGGCGTGCAGATCGTCCAGACAGTCCCGCACGGACGCGGGACCGGCCAGCTCGCCGCCGTGCGGCGCCGCCAGCAGCCCGCCCTCCCGGGCGATCGCGAAGGCGCGGTCGAAGTCGCGCGCCATGCCCCGGCGCTCGTCGTTGGAGAGGCCGAAGCCGACCACGCCCCGGTCGCCGTACCGCACGGCGAGGCGGGCCAGGGTGCGGGCGTCCAGCGGGTGCTTCATCCGGTTCGCCGCGACCAGGACCCGCATCCCGAGCCCGGTCTCGCGCGCGGCCGTCTCCACCGCGTCCAGGATGATCTCCAGGGCCGGGATGAGCCCGCCGAGCATCGGCGCGTAACTGGTCGGGTCGACCTGGATCTCCAGCCAGCCCGAGCCGTCCCGGACGTCCTCCTCGGCGGCCTCGCGCACCAGCCGCTGGATGTCCTCGGGGGCGCGCAGACAGGAGCGCGCGATGTCGTACAGGCGCTGGAAGCGGAACCAGCCGCGCTCGTCGGTGGCCCGCAGCTTCGGCGGCTCGCCGCCCGTCAGCGCGTCGGGCAGGTGCACGCCGTACTTGTCGGCGAGCTCCAGCAGCGTCGTGGGGCGCATCGACCCCGTGAAGTGCAGGTGCAGATGGGCCTTCGGCAGGTCTCGTACGTCACGAACGCGCTCCATTGAAGGATCTTGCCGCACGCCACCGGCATCCGACAGCCCCTTTCCCCGATCGGGACCTTGTCCGAACGCGGGAACGGACCACCGACTCATGTGAGTCGGTGGTCCGTTCCGGGCAGTGCTCGGCGCGGAACGCCTCAGTCGCGCGCCTCCGCCAGCAGCTTCTGGATCCGCGAGACGCCCTCGACGAGGTCCTCGTCGCCCAGCGCGTAGGACAGGCGCAGATAGCCCGGGGTGCCGAAGGCCTCGCCCGGGACGACCGCGACCTCGGCCTCCTCCAGGATCAGCTCGGCGAGCTCGACGGAGGACCGCGGGCGCTTGCCGCGGATCTCCTTGCCGAGCAGGCCCTTCACCGAGGGGTACGCGTAGAACGCGCCCTCGGGCGTCGGGCAGACCACGCCGTCGATCTCGCTGAGCATCCGCACCATGGTCTGGCGGCGGCGGTCGAAGGCGGTGCGCATCTCGGCGACCGCGTCGAGGTCGCCGGAGACCGCGGCGAGCGCCGCCACCTGGGAGATGTTGGCGACGTTGGAGGTGGCGTGCGACTGGAGGTTGGTCGCGGCCCTGATGACGTCCTGGGGGCCGACGATCCACCCGACCCGCCAGCCGGTCATCGCGTACGTCTTGGCGACGCCGTTGACCACGACGCACTTGTCGCGCAGCTCGGGCAGGAGCGCGGGCAGCGACACGGAGACCGCGTCCCCGTAGACCAGGTGCTCGTAGATCTCGTCGGTCATCACCCACAGGCCGTGCTCGACGGCCCAGCGGCCGATCGCCTCGGTCTCGGCCTCGGTGTAGACCGAGCCGGTGGGGTTGGACGGGGAGACGAAGAGGACGACCTTGGTCTTCTTCGTACGAGCGGCTTCCAGCTGCTCGACCGAGACCCGGTAGCCGGTGGTCTCGTCGGCGACGACCTCGACCGGGACACCGCCCGCGAGGCGGATCGACTCCGGGTAGGTGGTCCAGTACGGCGCCGGGACGATGACCTCGTCGCCCGGGTCCAGGATCGCCGCGAAGGCCTCGTAGATCGCCTGCTTGCCGCCGTTGGTCACCAGGATCTGCGACGGGTCGACCTCGTAGCCGGAGTCGCGCAGGGTCTTCTCGGCGATGGCCTTCTTGAGCTCGGGCAGGCCGCCGGCCGGCGTGTAGCGGTGGTACTTCGGGTCGCGGCAGGCCGCCGCGGCCGCCTCGACGATGTAGTCCGGGGTCGGGAAGTCGGGCTCACCGGCGCCGAAGCCGATCACCGGGCGCCCGGCGGCCTTGAGGGCCTTGGCCTTGGCGTCGACGGCGAGGGTCGCGGACTCGGAGATCGCGCCGATGCGCGCGGAGACCCGGCGCTCGGTCGGAGAAGTTGCAGCGCTCATACCGGCCATCGTCCCAGACCCGCCGCGGCCCGGGCACACCGGTTTCAGGGACCGGACAGGGCGCTCGCGCGGGCCGTTCGGGGCATCCGCGCCGAGCCGTCGGGAGGTATCTGTTCGACGCCGGGCGCAGGACCACGTACACTCACCTGTCGTTGGCCTCCACCAACCGATCCACTCCGGGCACTCGGTGCACTCGGGCGGATGCGGTAGGTTGGGGGAACCACAAAGGGTCGTAGCTCAATTGGTAGAGCACTGGTCTCCAAAACCAGCGGTTGGGGGTTCAAGTCCCTCCGGCCCTGCTACACACACCTTCGCCAGGATGTGTGCGCATGTACGTACTTCTATGCACCGCCGTGCGGCTCCACCGGGCGCGGCACGGCCACGACCCGGAATCAGGTGAGAAGCGTGACGGACGCCGTGGGCTCCATCGACATGCCTGATGCCCAGGACGAGGCCTCTGCGGACCAGGACTCCAAGAAGAAGTCCCGCAAGGGCGGCAAGCGCGGCAAGAAGGGCCCCCTGGGCCGTCTCGCGCTCTTCTACCGCCAGGTCGTCGCCGAGCTGCGCAAGGTGGTCTGGCCGTCGCGCAACCAGCTGTCGACGTACACCACCGTGGTGATCGTGTTCGTCGTCATCATGATCGGCATCGTGACCGTGATCGACACCGGATTCCAGCACGTCGTCAAGTACGTCTTCGGCTGATCCGCTGCGTAAGGGCGCCCACCCGGCGCCTTTTTCGCATTGTTCCACCCATCTGTAGCCAGGAAGAAGCAGCCACGTGTCTGACCCGAATGTGAACGACGCCCTCGAGTCGGCGGAGTCCGTGGAGGACCAGCTCGACATCGTCGAGGCGGCGGACGCCGAGGCCGACGAGGTCGAGGCTGCCGACGCCGAGGCGGGCGAGGCGGCCGAGCAGGCGGCGCTCCACGTCGAGGACGCCGAGCACGTCGAGGACGACGCCGAGCTGGACGCCGAGGAGACCGCGTCCGCCGAGACCGCCTCCGAGGACACCGAGGCCGCCTCCGACGACGACGAGGCCGCCGAGGAGGCTCCCGAGGAGCCCGCCGCGCCCGTCGACCCGGTCGAGGCCCTGCGCCAGGAGCTGCGCGGTCTGCCCGGCGAGTGGTACGTGATCCACACCTACGCGGGCTACGAGAAGCGCGTGAAGGCCAACCTGGAGCAGCGCGCCGTCTCACTGAACGTCGAGGAGTTCATCTACCAGGCCGAGGTGCCCGAGGAAGAGATCGTCCAGATCAAGAACGGCGAGCGCAAGAACGTCCGGCAGAACAAGCTGCCCGGTTACGTTCTCGTCCGCATGGATCTGACGAACGAGTCCTGGGGCGTCGTCCGCAACACCCCGGGCGTCACCGGCTTCGTGGGCAACGCCTACGACCCGTACCCGCTGACCCTGGACGAGATCGTCAAGATGCTCGCCCCGGAGGCCGAGGAGAAGGCCGCCCGCGAGGCCGCCGAGGCCGAGGGCAAGCCGGCTCCGGCCCGCAAGGTCGAGGTCCAGGTGCTCGACTTCGAGGTGGGCGACTCGGTCACCGTCACCGACGGCCCGTTCGCCACGCTCCAGGCCACGATCAACGAGATCAACGCCGACTCGAAGAAGGTCAAGGGCCTCGTCGAGATCTTCGGCCGCGAGACCCCGGTCGAGCTCAGCTTCGACCAGATCCAGAAGAACTAGTTCTTCCGGACCACACGTCTTCCGAACAGGTCAGACGGGCTCTCAAAGCCTGTCTGACCTGCTCGGTTTTTAGCCGCAGACAGATACCCGTTATCGTTGTGCGGTATGCCTCCATCCGGATGATCGGATGTCAGGCGGTTCACTCTCACTAGGACCCGGAGAGAGCAATGCCTCCCAAGAAGAAGAAGGTCACGGGGCTTATCAAGCTCCAGATCAACGCCGGTGCGGCGAACCCGGCCCCGCCGGTCGGCCCCGCGCTCGGTCAGCACGGCGTCAACATCATGGAGTTCTGCAAGGCCTACAACGCGGCCACCGAGTCGCAGCGTGGCTGGGTGATCCCGGTGGAGATCACGGTCTACGAGGACCGTTCCTTCACCTTCATCACCAAGACCCCGCCGGCCGCGAAGATGATCCTCAAGGCCGCTGGTGTCGAGAAGGGCTCCGGCGAGCCGCACAAGACCAAGGTCGCGAAGATCACCGAGGCCCAGGTCCGCGAGATCGCCACGACGAAGCTCGCCGACCTGAACGCCAACGACCTGGACGCCGCGTCCAAGATCATCGCTGGCACCGCCCGTTCCATGGGCATCACGGTCGAGGGCTGATCCCAGCTCACCCCGTTTGACCTCAGTGGTAGGGCCAAGCGCTGGTCCGTACCACGACTCCATGACTGCCACGCGGCGTCAGCCGCATGGTGTTACTGCATACAGGAGCAGAAGTGAAGCGCAGCAAGACTCTCCGCGCTGCGGACGCCAAGATCGACGCGGACAAGCTCTACGCCCCGCTCGAGGCCGTCCGTCTCGCCAAGGAGACCTCCGCGACCAAGTTCGACGGCACCGTCGAGGTCGCCTTCCGCCTGGGTGTCGACCCGCGCAAGGCCGACCAGATGGTCCGTGGCACCGTGAACCTCCCGCACGGCACCGGTAAGACCGCCCGGGTCCTGGTCTTCGCGACCGGTGACCGTGCCGAGGCCGCGCGTGCCGCGGGCGCCGACATCGTGGGCTCGGACGAGCTCATCGACGAGGTCGCCAAGGGCCGTCTGGACTTCGACGCCGTCGTCTCCACCCCGGACCTCATGGGCAAGGTCGGCCGCCTCGGCCGCGTGCTCGGCCCGCGTGGTCTGATGCCGAACCCGAAGACCGGCACGGTCACCCCCGACGTCGCCAAGGCGGTCGAGGAGATCAAGGGCGGCAAGATCGAGTTCCGCGTCGACAAGCACTCGAACCTGCACTTCATCATCGGCAAGGTGTCCTTCGACGACACCAAGCTGGTGGAGAACTACGGCGCCGCTCTGGAGGAGATCCTCCGTCTGAAGCCGTCCGCCGCCAAGGGCCGCTACATCAAGAAGGCGACCATCGCCACCACGATGGGCCCCGGCATCCCGGTCGACTCCAACCGCACCCGCAACCTCCTCGTCGAGGAGGACCCGGCCGCGGTCTGACCGGACCGAGCCTCGGCTCGCCTCGGCTGATCCAGAGCCGGGCCCCGCACCTCTCCAAAGGCGCGGGGCCCGGCTTTTTTGTCGCAACCGCGTCCCAACGGCCCCGGGCGGCCGGGGTGTTGTCCGACCCCTGCGCTACCGTCGAGGGGTAAGGGAATGAGCATTCGAGGGGGAGCGCATGAGCACCAGTTCCGTTCGGCGTACGGGTATCTCACTGGTCGCGGTCGCGGCGGCCCTGGTGGGCGTCGCCGCCTGCGGCGGGTCCGACAGCGGGGACAAGAGCGCGCCGGCCCAGGGGCACAAGGGCGGATCGGACTTCAGCCCGGTGGCCGCTCTCCAGGCGGTCCAGAAGAAGACGGACGGAGCGGGCTCCGCCAAGGTCGAGATGACGATGTCCATGGGCGCCGTGATGGGCCTGGAGGGCAAGGGCAGCCTGGCGTGGGGCGACGGGATGACCGGCGCCATGCGGATGAAGTACACCCAGGGCGCCCAGGCGCAGACCATGAAGCAGCTGGGCAGCGACAGCATCGACGCCCGCTATCTGCGCGACGCCTACTACGCCGACATGGGCCCCCAGTTCGCCAAGAACCTCGGCGGCAAGCACTGGATCCGCTACGGGTACGACGACATGGCCAAGCTGATGGGCCCGGCCGGCGCCGTCATGAAGGACCAGATGCAGAACTCGACGCCCCAGCAGGGCGTGAAGGCGCTGCTGGCCTCGGGTGACGTCAAGAAGGTCGGCACCGAGGACGTCCGCGGCGTCCAGGCCACGCACTACTCCGGCACGGTCGACGTGGCCAAGCTCTTGGACGGCAACTCGGGCCTGGACGCGAAGACGCTGGACGGCTTCAAGGCCCAGATGAACCAGAGCGGTATCACCACCGACACGGTCGACATCTGGGTGGACAAGAACGACCTGCTGGTGAAGAAGACCGAGCGCGCGGCGACCAAGAACGGCGAGCTGAACAGCACGGCGTACTACGCGGACTACGGCGTCAAGGTCTCCGTCGAGGCCCCGGCGGCCTCCGACACCGTGGACTTCACGACGATGATCAAGCCGAAGGCGTCCGCTCAGCCCTCGTAACCCCCGCAACGGCAGACATAATCCGCCCACCTGTCACAGCCCTTGGGTTACGGTGCACACGTTCTGCCCGTTCGACGGTGTTCGACGGCCATCGGCGGGACTCACGGCACGGGGCTTCAAGGGGTGGGGAACATGACCAGGTCCGGATGGACGCGGACGGCGCTGTCGGTGGCGACGGCCGCCGTGGTGGTGGCCGGGGCAGCGGGCTGTGGCGGCGACGACAAGGCCGGCAAGGACGCCAGGAAGCCCGACGGCGCCGCGGGCGTCCAGAAGGCCGCCGCCGCCCCGCAGTCCCGCGACGCCGCCTCGCGGATGCTCGCGGCGGCGTACCGGAAGACCGCCGCGGCCAAGTCCGCCAAGGTCCGGATGACCATGACGGCTCCCGCGTCCCTGGGGGAGGACGGGGGCCGGACCGAGACCAGTGGGGTCATGGCCTGGAACCCGACGGCCATGGACCTCACCGTGACGTCCTCGGTGGCCAAGGGCATGGGCGGCGCCGCCGAGAAGACCCGGATGCTCTGGGTCGACAACGTCATGTACCTGGACACGAGCGGCATGGGCGAGTCGGTCAAGGAGTTCGGCGGCAAGCGCTGGTTCAAGTTCGACCTGACCGCGCTGGCCAAGCAGTCCGGCGAGGACCAGCTGGTCAAGCAGATGACCGCCGGCATGGAGAACATGAACCAGGACCCGGCCCAGCAGCTCGCCCTGCTGCTCGGCTCGCCGAACCTGAAGCACCTGGGCGCCGAGCGGGCCGACGGCGTCTCCTGCGAGCACTACAAGGGCACGCTCACCGTCGACGAGATGGTGAAGAACAGCAAGATGCTCGACACGCTGCCCCCCAAGGACCGCGAGCAGCTCCTGACGAACATGAAGAAGACCGGGATCAAGGGGTACGACACCGAGGTCTGGGTCAACGCGGACGGCTACCCGGTCCGGATGGACGTCGGGATGAACAGCCCCGAGGGCAAGGTCAGCACCTCCGCGCACTACTCGGACTACGGCACCGAGGCCCGGATCACGGCCCCGGCCAAGAGCGACACGGCCGACCTGGCCGAGATGCTGAAGGGCCTGGGCGACCTGGCCCGCAAGGACGGCGCCGCCGGCGGCCCCGGCAGCGTCTGACGGTCCCGTACGACCGGATTTGCTCGATCCGCCACCCGTCACGTACGCTTCCACAGAAGCCAAAGACCGCTGGTCGTTGCCGTGCCTTCGTAAGAGGGGGCGGTGGCCGAAGGTTCCGTTGCATGCGGACGACCCGCGCAGGTGACTGTGGAAAGTTCCCGGATTCTGTCCGGTGGAGCTACGCCCCGTGCACTTGCGCCGGGGCGTTTTTTATGTCGCGGTCCCTTCTGAGCGGTCCTCATCACCCGGAAGGAGGCCGACGCTCATGGCAAGGCCCGACAAGGCTGCCGACGTAGCCGAGCTCGAGGACAAGTTCCGCAGCTCGAACGCCGTCGTGCTGACCGAGTACCGGGGTCTCACCGTGGCCCAGCTCAAGACGCTGCGCCGTTCGCTCGGTGAGAACGCCCAGTACGCCGTGGTGAAGAACACGCTGACCAAGATCGCGGCGAACAACGCCGGGATCACCTCGCTCGACGACCAGTTCACTGGTCCGACGGGTGCCGCCTTCATCACCGGTGACCCGGTGGAGTCGGCCAAGGGTCTGCGTGACTTCGCCAAGGAGAACCCGAACCTGATCATCAAGGGCGGTGTCCTTGATGGCAAGGCGCTGTCCGCCGATGAGATCAAGAAGCTCGCGGACCTCGAGTCCCGCGAGGTTCTGCTCAGCAAGCTGGCCGGCGCGTTCAAGGGCAAGCAGTCCCAGGCTGCCTCGCTCTTCCAGGCGCTGCCGTCGAAGTTCGTCCGCACCGCGGAAGCGCTTCGCGTCAAGCTCGCCGAGCAGGGCGGTGCCGAGTAATTCGGCTCGCGCAGTGATCCGCGCCGCCTAGTGCGCGGGTCGTAGCGGGCCGTTACGCCCGCCTCTCTATACAACCGGCACCTGCCGAATTAGTGGAAGGATCGCCCATCATGGCGAAGCTCTCTCAGGACGACCTCCTCGCCCAGTTCGAGGAGATGACCCTCATCGAGCTCTCCGAGTTCGTGAAGGCCTTCGAGGAGAAGTTCGACGTCACCGCCGCCGCGGCCGTCGCCGTTGCCGGCCCCGCCGGCCCGGGCGCCCCGGCCGAGGCCGAGGAGGAGAAGGACGAGTTCGACGTCATCCTCACCGGTGCGGGCGACAAGAAGATCCAGGTCATCAAGGTCGTGCGTGAGCTGACCTCCCTGGGCCTGAAGGAGGCCAAGGACCTCGTCGACGGCACCCCGAAGCCGGTCCTCGAGAAGGTCAACAAGGAGGCCGCCGAGAAGGCTGCCGAGTCCCTCAAGGCTGCCGGTGCGGCCGTTGAGGTCAAGTGACCTCACGAGTCCTCTGACTCACCGCGCGTGAAGCCCCTGGAGGGCCTGTAACGCGCACACACCAAAGGGCGATCATCCATTCGGGTGGTCGCCCTTCGGCGTACCCGGGCGTCGCCGTGACGGCTGCCTTGCACGGGGGGCGACAGGGAGTATGGTGATCATCGCCGTACGCCCCCGGTACGCCTCGTGGCCGCAGGAGCCGTAACGGAGCGATCTCCGCGGAGCTGAGGGGTCTTGACGAACCGCACGCAGCGCGCAATTCTCAGGACGCGTCGTCACAACGATCCGGATCCGAGGCATGGATCGACGGCGAAGAGGGCAGTATCGATGTGCGCCTCACGGCGCGTGGCCGGCCGAGGTACTGAGAAGAACAATGAGGGTCGCGAAAAATCCGCCCTGGACATCAGTGGGCCGAGTGGCTACACTGACCCTTTGCGCTGCCTGTTAGCTGCCCCCTGCCCGTCACCAGGGGCATGCCCTCGCTTGAGCATCGTTGATTGAACTGCCCTGACCTGGCCTTTCAGCCTCAATCAGGAAACGTCTCTCTCTGTGCCCTCGTGGGACCGGTACGCGCGTAGTGAGTCCGAGCCCTCGGAAGGACCCCCTCTTGGCCGCCTCGCGCAACGCCTCGACCGCCAATACGAACAACGGCGCCAGCACCGCCCCGCTGCGCATCTCCTTTGCAAAGATCAAGGAGCCCCTCGAGGTTCCGAACCTCCTTGCGCTGCAAACCGAGAGCTTTGACTGGCTGCTCGGAAACGCCGCGTGGAAGGCTCGCGTCGAGGCCGCTCTCGAGAACGGACAGGACGTCCCCACGAAGTCCGGTCTGGAGGAGATCTTCGAGGAGATCTCCCCGATCGAGGACTTCAGCGGGTCGATGTCGCTGACCTTCCGCGACCACCGTTTCGAGCCTCCGAAGAACTCGATCGACGAGTGCAAGGAGCGCGACTTCACGTTCGCGGCCCCGCTCTTCGTCACCGCCGAGTTCACCAACAACGAGACCGGCGAGATCAAGTCCCAGACGGTCTTCATGGGCGACTTCCCGCTCATGACCAACAAGGGCACCTTCGTCATCAACGGCACCGAGCGTGTCGTGGTGTCCCAGCTGGTGCGCTCGCCGGGTGTCTACTTCGACTCCAACATCGACAAGACGTCCGACAAGGACATCTACACGGCCAAGATCATCCCGTCCCGGGGTGCCTGGCTCGAGATGGAGATCGACAAGCGCGACATGGTCGGTGTCCGCATCGACCGCAAGCGCAAGCAGTCCGTCACCGTCCTCCTGAAGGCTCTCGGCTGGACCACCGAGCAGATCCTCGAGGAGTTCGGCGAGTACGAGTCGATGCGCGCCACCCTGGAGAAGGACCACACCCAGGGCCAGGACGACGCGCTGCTCGACATCTACCGCAAGCTGCGCCCGGGCGAGCCGCCGACGCGCGAGGCCGCTCAGACGCTGCTCGAGAACCTCTACTTCAACCCCAAGCGCTACGACCTCGCGAAGGTCGGCCGCTACAAGGTGAACAAGAAGCTCGGCGCGGACGAGCCGCTGGACGCCGGCGTCCTCACCACGGACGACGTCATCGCGACCATCAAGTACCTGGTCAAGCTGCACGCGGGCGAGACCGAGACGGTCGGCGAGTCGGGTCGGAACATCGTCGTCGAGACCGACGACATCGACCACTTCGGCAACCGTCGTCTGCGCAACGTCGGCGAGCTCATCCAGAACCAGGTCCGTACGGGCCTGGCGCGTATGGAGCGCGTCGTGCGTGAGCGCATGACGACCCAGGACGTCGAGGCGATCACGCCGCAGACCCTGATCAACATCCGGCCGGTCGTCGCCTCCATCAAGGAGTTCTTCGGCACCAGCCAGCTGTCGCAGTTCATGGACCAGAACAACCCGCTGTCGGGTCTCACCCACAAGCGCCGTCTGTCGGCTCTTGGCCCGGGTGGTCTCTCCCGTGAGCGGGCCGGCTTCGAGGTCCGTGACGTGCACCCGTCGCACTACGGCCGCATGTGCCCGATCGAGACCCCCGAAGGCCCGAACATCGGTCTGATCGGCTCGCTCGCCTCCTACGGCCGCGTCAACGCGTTCGGCTTCATCGAGACGCCGTACCGCAAGGTCGTCGACGGCCAGGTCACCGACGAGGTCGACTACATCACGGCCGACGAGGAAGACCGCTTCGTCATCGCCCAGGCCAACGCCGCGCTCAACGACGAGCTCCAGCTCACCGAGGCCCGCGTCCTGGTCCGCCGCCGTGGCGGCGAGGTCGACTACGTGCCGCCGGCCGAGGTGGACTACATCGACGTCTCGCCGCGCCAGATGGTGTCGGTCGCGACCGCGATGATCCCCTTCCTGGAGCACGACGACGCCAACCGTGCCCTCATGGGCGCGAACATGATGCGTCAGGCAGTCCCGCTCATCAAGAGCGAGGCGCCGCTCGTCGGCACCGGCATGGAGTACCGCTGCGCCACCGACGCCGGTGACGTGCTCAAGGCGGAGAAGGACGGTGTGGTCCAGGAGGTCTCCGCGGACTACATCACCATCGCCAACGACGACGGCACGTACACCACGTACCGCCTGCACAAGTTCTCCCGCTCGAACCAGGGCACCTCGGTCAACCAGAAGGTTGTCGTCGACGAGGGCGCCCGCGTCATCGAGGGCCAGGTCCTCGCCGACGGTCCGGCGACCGAGAACGGCGAGATGGCGCTGGGCAAGAACCTGCTCGTGGCGTTCATGCCGTGGGAGGGTCACAACTACGAGGACGCGATCATCCTGTCGCAGCGCCTCGTGCAGGACGACGTCCTCTCCTCGATCCACATCGAGGAGCACGAGGTCGACGCCCGTGACACCAAGCTCGGCCCGGAGGAGATCACCCGGGACATCCCGAACGTCTCCGAGGAGGTCCTCGCCGACCTCGACGAGCGCGGCATCATCCGTATCGGTGCCGAGGTCGTCGCCGGCGACATCCTCGTCGGCAAGGTCACGCCCAAGGGCGAGACCGAGCTGACGCCGGAGGAGCGCCTGCTCCGCGCGATCTTCGGTGAGAAGGCCCGTGAGGTCCGTGACACCTCGCTGAAGGTGCCGCACGGCGAGACCGGCAAGGTCATCGGCGTCCGCGTCTTCGACCGCGAGGAGGGCGACGAGCTTCCCCCCGGTGTGAACCAGCTGGTGCGCGTGTACGTGGCGCAGAAGCGCAAGATCACCGACGGTGACAAGCTCGCCGGCCGTCACGGCAACAAGGGCGTCATCTCGAAGATCCTGCCGATCGAGGACATGCCGTTCCTGGAGGACGGCACCCCGGTCGACATCATCCTCAACCCCCTGGGTGTCCCGTCCCGAATGAACCCGGGACAGGTCCTGGAGATCCACCTCGGCTGGCTCGCCAGCCGCGGCTGGGACGTCTCCGGTCTCGCCGAGGACTGGGCCCAGCGGCTCCAGGCCATCGGCGCCGACCAGGTCGCCCCCGGCACCAACGTCGCGACCCCGGTCTTCGACGGTGCCCGTGAGGACGAGATCGCCGGTCTCTTCGAGGCCACGATCCCCAACCGCGACGGCGACCGCCTGGTGCAGCCGTCCGGCAAGGCCAACCTGTTCGACGGCCGCTCCGGTGAGCCGTTCCCGGACCCGATCTCGATCGGGTACATGTACATCCTCAAGCTGCACCACCTGGTCGACGACAAGCTGCACGCCCGCTCGACCGGTCCGTACTCGATGATCACCCAGCAGCCGCTGGGTGGTAAGGCCCAGTTCGGTGGCCAGCGATTCGGTGAGATGGAGGTGTGGGCGCTGGAGGCTTATGGCGCCGCGTACGCCCTCCAGGAGCTGCTGACCATCAAGTCCGACGACGTCACCGGCCGTGTGAAGGTCTACGAGGCCATCGTCAAGGGCGAGAACATTCCCGAGCCCGGCATTCCCGAGTCCTTCAAGGTGCTCATCAAGGAAATGCAGTCGCTCTGCCTCAACGTGGAGGTGCTGTCCTCGGACGGCATGTCCATCGAGATGCGCGACACGGACGAGGACGTCTTCCGCGCTGCGGAGGAGCTCGGTATCGACCTGTCCCGGCGCGAGCCGAGCAGCGTCGAAGAGGTCTGACGGGTCTGGTGGGGGCTCTCCCGTAGAGCCCCCGCCGTCCCAGGACCCCCCTCAGACCATCTTGAAGAATCGACCCCGAAAGAGGGATTGACGACAAGTGCTCGACGTCAACTTCTTCGACGAGCTGCGGATCGGCCTCGCCACTGCTGACGACATCCGTCAGTGGTCCCACGGTGAGGTCAAGAAGCCGGAGACCATCAACTACCGCACCCTCAAGCCCGAGAAGGACGGACTCTTCTGCGAGAAGATCTTCGGTCCGACCCGGGACTGGGAGTGCTACTGCGGCAAGTACAAGCGCGTCCGCTTCAAGGGCATCATCTGCGAGCGCTGTGGCGTCGAGGTCACGCGTGCCAAGGTGCGCCGTGAGCGGATGGGCCACATCGAGCTTGCCGCTCCCGTGACCCACATCTGGTACTTCAAGGGCGTTCCCTCGCGCCTTGGCTACCTGCTCGACCTCGCGCCGAAGGACCTCGAGAAGGTCATCTACTTCGCCGCGTACATGATCACGTTCGTGGACGAGGAGCGCCGTACGCGCGACCTGCCGTCGCTGGAGGCCCACGTCTCCGTCGAGCGCCAGCAGATCGAGAACCGCCGCGACGCCGACCTCGAAGCCCGCGCCAAGAAGCTCGAGACGGACCTCGCCGAGCTGGAGGCCGAGGGCGCCAAGGCCGATGTGCGCCGCAAGGTGCGCGAGGGTGCCGAGCGCGAGATGAAGCAGCTGCGCGACCGCGCGCAGCGCGAGATCGACCGTCTGGACGAGGTCTGGGCGCGCTTCAAGAACCTCAAGGTCCAGGACCTCGAGGGCGACGAGCTGCTCTACCGCGAGCTGCGTGACCGCTTCGGCACGTACTTCGACGGCTCGATGGGTGCCGCTGCTCTGCAGAAGCGCCTGGAGACCTTCGACCTCGACGAGGAGGCCGAGCGCCTCCGCGAGATCATCCGCACCGGCAAGGGCCAGAAGAAGACCCGTGCGCTCAAGCGCCTCAAGGTCGTCTCCGCGTTCCTGCAGACCAGCAACAGCCCCAAGGGCATGGTGCTGGACTGCGTGCCGGTCATCCCGCCGGACCTGCGTCCGATGGTGCAGCTGGACGGTGGCCGCTTCGCGACCTCCGACCTGAACGACCTGTACCGCCGCGTGATCAACCGCAACAACCGTCTGAAGCGTCTGCTCGACCTCGGTGCCCCCGAGATCATCGTGAACAACGAGAAGCGGATGCTCCAGGAGGCGGTCGACGCCCTCTTCGACAACGGCCGTCGCGGTCGCCCGGTCACGGGCCCCGGCAACCGTCCGCTGAAGTCCCTCAGCGACATGCTGAAGGGCAAGCAGGGTCGATTCCGTCAGAACCTTCTCGGTAAGCGCGTGGACTACTCCGCGCGTTCCGTGATCGTCGTCGGTCCGCAGCTGAAGCTGCACCAGTGCGGTCTGCCCAAGGCCATGGCGCTGGAGCTCTTCAAGCCGTTCGTGATGAAGCGCCTGGTCGACCTGAACCACGCGCAGAACATCAAGAGCGCCAAGCGGATGGTCGAGCGCGGCCGCACGGTGGTCTACGACGTCCTCGAAGAGGTCATCGCCGAGCACCCGGTCCTCCTGAACCGTGCGCCCACGCTGCACCGCCTCGGCATCCAGGCCTTCGAGCCCCAGCTGGTCGAGGGCAAGGCCATCCAGATCCACCCGCTCGTCTGCACCGCGTTCAACGCGGACTTCGACGGTGACCAGATGGCCGTCCACCTGCCGCTCTCCGCGGAGGCGCAGGCCGAGGCCCGCATCCTGATGCTGTCCTCGAACAACATCCTCAAGCCGGCCGACGGCCGGCCGGTGACGATGCCGACGCAGGACATGGTCCTGGGTCTGTTCTTCCTCACCACCGACGAGGAGGAGCGCCAGGTCAAGGGTGAGGGCCGCGCCTTCAACTCGACCGCCGAGGCGATCATGGCGTTCGACGCCCGGGAGCTCTCGCTCCAGGCGAAGATCGACATCCGCTTCCCGATCGGCACGGTCCCGCCCCGCGGCTGGACCCCGCCGGTCGACGAGGACGGCGAGACGACCTGGCAGCAGGGCGACTCGTTCCGGCTGCGCACCTCCCTGGGCCGCGCGCTCTTCAACGAGCTGCTGCCCGAGGACTACCCGTTCGTCGACTACTCGGTGGGCAAGAAGCAGCTCTCCGAGATCGTGAACGACCTGGCCGAGCGCTACCCCAAGGTCATCGTGGCGGCGACGCTCGACAACCTGAAGGCGGCGGGCTTCTACTGGGCGACCCGTTCCGGTGTCACCGTGGCCATCTCCGACGTCGTGGTCCCCGAGGCCAAGAAGGCGATCGTCGCGGGCTACGAGGCGCAGGACGAGAAGGTCCAGAAGCAGTACGAGCGCGGTCTGATCACCAAGGACGAGCGCACGCAGGAGCTCATCGCGATCTGGACCAAGGCGACCAACGAGGTTGCCGAGGCGATGAACGCGAACTTCCCGAAGACGAACCCCATCTTCATGATGGTTGACTCGGGTGCCCGAGGAAACATGATGCAGATGCGTCAGATCGCGGGTATGCGTGGTCTGGTGTCGAACGCGAAGAACGAGACCATCCCGCGTCCGATCAAGGCGTCCTTCCGTGAGGGCCTCACCGTTCTGGAGTACTTCATCTCCACGCACGGTGCCCGTAAGGGTCTGGCGGACACCGCCCTGCGTACCGCCGACTCGGGTTACCTGACCCGTCGTCTGGTGGACGTCTCGCAGGACGTGATCATCCGCGAGGAGGACTGCGGCACCGACCGCGGCCTGAAGCTGAAGATCGCGGTCAAGGGCGAGGACGGTGTGCTCCGCAAGACGGAGGACGTCGAGACCTCGGTCTACGCCCGCATGCTCGCCGAGGACGTCGTCGTCGACGGCAAGGTCATCGCGCCGGCCAACGTGGACCTCGGTGACGTGCTCATCGACGCGCTGGTCAACGCGGGCGTCGAGGAGGTCAAGACCCGGTCGGTCCTGACCTGTGAGTCGGCGGTCGGCACCTGTGCCTTCTGCTACGGCCGCTCGCTGGCCACCGGCAAGCTGGTCGACATCGGTGAGGCGGTCGGCATCATCGCCGCCCAGTCCATCGGTGAGCCCGGTACCCAGCTGACGATGCGTACCTTCCACACCGGTGGTGTGGCCGGTGACGACATCACCCAGGGTCTGCCCCGTGTCGTCGAGCTCTTCGAGGCTCGTACGCCCAAGGGTGTCGCCCCGATCTCGGAGGCGGCCGGCCGCATCCGGATCGAGGAGACCGAGAAGACCAAGAAGATCGTCGTCACCCCGGACGACGGCAGCGACGAGACGGCGTTCCCGATCTCCAAGCGTGCCCGTCTGCTCGTGGGCGAGGGCGACCACGTCGAGGTGGGCCAGAAGCTCACCGTGGGTGCCACCAACCCGCACGACGTGCTCCGGATCCTCGGTCAGCGCGCGGTCCAGGTCCACCTGGTCGGCGAGGTCCAGAAGGTCTACAACTCGCAGGGCGTGTCGATCCACGACAAGCACATCGAGATCATCATCCGGCAGATGCTGCGCCGAGTGACGATCATCGAGTCCGGCGACGCGGAGCTGCTGCCGGGCGAGCTCGTCGAGCGCTCGAAGTTCGAGACCGAGAACCGTCGTGTGGTCACGGAAGGCGGCCACCCGGCCTCCGGCCGTCCGCAGCTGATGGGTATCACCAAGGCCTCGCTGGCGACGGAGTCCTGGCTGTCGGCCGCCTCCTTCCAGGAGACGACCCGAGTCCTGACGGATGCGGCGATCAACGCCAAGTCCGACAGCCTCATCGGCCTCAAGGAGAACGTCATCATCGGTAAGCTCATCCCGGCCGGTACGGGTCTGTCCCGCTACCGCAACATCCGGGTCGAGCCGACCGAGGAGGCCAAGGCCGCGATGTACTCGGCCGTCGGCTACGACGACATCGACTACTCGCCGTTCGGCACGGGCTCCGGCCAGGCCGTTCCGCTGGAGGACTACGACTACGGTCCGTACAACCAGTAAGGCGTACGTCTGCTGAAGGGCGCCCACCCCGTTTCACACGGGGTGGGCGCCCTTCGGCGTATCGTGGGTGGCGCTTGTCGAACGCATATTCGAAAGGCGGTGCGGCCGATGGGGATGAGCGCCCAGGAGCGGTTGGTGGACGTGGTGGTGGCCGCGGTGGAGGTGGCGGCCGAGGCGGGCGAGTCCGGTACGTACACCGCCGATGTCGGCCGCACGCTCGGGGCGGTCGTGGCCAAGGTGGGGGCGCGGATCGCGGTCGACGGGGAGGCGCGCGGGTTCTCCAGCGGGTGGCGGGAGGCGATGGCGTTCGTGTCCGGGGGCGGCTCGGAGGGGGGCGGGCGGATCGTGCGGATGCCGGTGCGCGGGGGAGAGGGGGAGGTCACGCCGGGGTGAGGTGAGGCGTGGTGGGGTGAGGTGGGGTTAGGGATTGGGGGTTGGCGGGCCGGGTCGGGGGTGGCCTGGTCGGGGTGGCTCGGGGGAGTTGCGGGGGCGCACGCTGGGTGCGTGCGAGCGTGCGCGCACATTGGGCGGAGTGCGGCAAGGCCCGGAACCTCGCCACAAAATCCTTACAGCGCTGGCCGGGCCCGCCATTAATTCCTTGCGCGCAAGCGCGATAGTCTGGTCCTGCTTCGGAGGGAGGCGATCACATGACCACCAGCGAGCTCGACCGGTTCGCGGCCTGGATCGAGGACCTGATCCGCAGGCGCGGCTTCGACATCGACAGCCCGCGCGGTGGTGGCCGGTCGCGCCTCGCCGACGAGGCCGGGGTCCACCGGGCCGCCGTCACCCGGCTGCTCCAGCGCCAGAGCATGCCGGACCTGGAGACGACGCGGCGGCTGGCGCATGTGCTGGAGGTGCCGGTACGGGAGATGCTGATCCGGTCCGGGCGCCTCACGGAGGAGGACCTTCCGCTGCCCTCCCTGCGGGTGGGGGTGGCCGCGCCCGCGGCGTCGCTCACGTTGGAGGAGGCGGCTGTGGGGCTCGGGGTGCCGCCTGAGCAGCGGGCGATGTTCATCAAGGTGGCGGGGCAGTTTTTGCCGGAGGCGGGGGGGAGGGGGGCGGGTTCCGGGTCCGGCTCTGGGTCCGGGTCGGGGTCCGGGTCCGTGGGGTCCCGCTAGGCGGGGGTTGTCGTTCGTCTGCGGGCCGGTGGGGGCTGGTCGCGCAGTTCCCCGCGCCCCTGAACCCGCTTTCGTCTGCGGGTCGTGGTGGGTTGCTCGCGCGGTTCCCCGCGCCCCTTCAGGGCTCGGTCTTCGGCTGCGGGTTGTTCGTGGCTGGTCGCGCGGTTCCCCGCGCCCCTAACTGCCCAGGGGCGCGGGGAACTGCGCGCTCAGCCCAGCACGGTCCGCAGCTCAACACCGTGGGCAGCCCAGCACGGTCCCTAGGCGTACATCGGGCCGCGGGCGGGCGTCCGTCCAGGCGGGGGGCTGTGGTCGGCTCTTGGGGGCCCGGGGAGCCCGGCCGCGTCCGGAGGGCCGGGGGTCGTAGGTGGCCCCGGGACGGTTGCCCCCCCCCGACGCCCCCGCGAGGCTCCCGCGAGGCTCCCCGAGTTCCTGACTCGTCAGGGTGGGGGGCGGGGGGTGGACAGTAAGCTGGCACGGCCTGTCCTACTTCCCATGGACGCGAGAGAGAGCCGTGCATGGCTGAGAGCGACGGGATCTCCCGGTCCGGCGATGCCGGGCGGGAGGCCGAGGGCCGACCGCGCTCCTATGAGCCGTCCGAGGGTCGTTCGCACTCCTACGAGCCGTCCGAGGGGGCCGTGGGGCTGCCCGTGGCGGCCCAGGACCTGCCGGGGCTGCTCGCCTCCCTCGGGGTCCAGCTCGAACGCCACACCGCCGAGGAGCTCGTCGTCCTGCTGCGCGCCGAGGCCGAGGAGCGCGAGGTGCGCGCGTACGCGGCCGGCTGGCGGGACGCGGCGGCCCAGTACCAGCGCGCCCTGGACGAGACCGCCTCGGCCGCCCGGGCCCGTTCCTTACGCAGGGCGGGGCGCCGCCAGGGGCAGGGCGAGGTCATCCCCCTGCGGCGCGAACCCCCGCCGCGGCCCGGCCCCGCCGCGCCGCCCGAACCGGACCCCGCGCAGCCCGGTCTCGTACGCAAGAGTCCGCGTTCCAAGGCGCCCACCATCCCGCCGCTGGGCCCGCCCCGGCGGGAGCGGGGCGGGGGCGGCGCCCGGCCGCCGGAGGAGGGGCCGGGGTGAGACGCGTCTCAGTGGGTCCTTGGGGTGTCCCGCGTGTGGGTATTTGTTTTGACCCAAGTCGATGAGGTAGGTACGCTCAGACCTTGTGCCTGGGGTGTGCCTGGGCTCCCCTGCGTGCCTACGTCCGCAGGACGAGCCAGATACGGCCACCGCAATCTGCGCTTTCTCCGTGCCCACGGCGAGAGCCCGCAGTATTCGACACACCCGACCGCGTGGGTCGGTGATGTTCCAGGTTAGTTTCACCAACGGCACACAGAAACCGGAGAAGTAGTGCCTACGATCCAGCAGCTGGTCCGGAAGGGCCGGCAGGACAAGGTCGAGAAGACGAAGACGCCCGCGCTTGAGGCTTCGCCCCAGCGTCGTGGTGTCTGCACGCGTGTGTTCACCACCACCCCGAAGAAGCCGAACTCGGCGCTGCGGAAGGTCGCGCGTGTGCGTCTGACCTCCGGCATCGAGGTCACCGCTTACATTCCGGGTGAGGGGCACAACCTGCAGGAGCACTCGATCGTGCTCGTGCGTGGTGGCCGTGTGAAGGACCTGCCGGGTGTTCGTTACAAGATCATCCGCGGTGCGCTTGACACCCAGGCTGTCAAGAACCGCAAGCAGGCCCGCAGCCGCTACGGCGCCAAGAAGGAGAAGTAAGAATGCCTCGTAAGGGCCCCGCCCCGAAGCGCCCGGTCATCATCGACCCGGTCTACCAGTCTCCTCTTGTCACGTCGCTGATCAACAAGATCCTGCTGGACGGCAAGCGCTCCACCGCCGAGCGCATCGTCTACGGCGCCATGGAAGGCCTCCGCGAGAAGACGGGCAACGACCCGGTCATCACGCTGAAGCGCGCGCTGGAGAACGTCAAGCCGTCCCTCGAGGTCAAGTCCCGCCGTGTCGGTGGCGCCACCTACCAGGTTCCGGTCGAGGTCAAGCCGGGTCGTCAGTCGACCCTGGCCCTCCGTTGGCTCGTGGGTTACTCCCGCGCCCGCCGTGAGAAGACCATGACCGAGCGCCTGATGAACGAGCTTCTCGACGCTTCGAACGGCCTCGGTGCGGCCGTCAAGAAGCGTGAGGACACGCACAAGATGGCCGAGTCCAACAAGGCCTTCGCGCACTACCGCTGGTAGTCGCAACCCACATCGAGACCGAGAGAAGACTGAGCCTTATGGCCACCACTTCGCTTGACCTGGCCAAGGTCCGCAACATTGGGATCATGGCCCACATCGACGCGGGCAAGACGACCACCACTGAGCGGATCCTGTTCTACACCGGCGTTTCGTACAAGATCGGTGAGGTCCACGACGGCGCTGCCACGATGGACTGGATGGAGCAGGAGCAGGAGCGCGGCATCACCATCACGTCCGCCGCGACGACCTGCCACTGGCCGCTCGAGGACGTCGACCACACCATCAACATCATCGACACCCCGGGTCACGTGGACTTCACGGTCGAGGTGGAGCGTTCGCTCCGCGTCCTCGACGGTGCCGTCACCGTGTTCGACGGTGTCGCCGGTGTGGAGCCGCAGTCCGAGACGGTGTGGCGCCAGGCCGACCGTTACGGCGTGCCGCGCATCTGCTTCGTCAACAAGCTCGACCGCACCGGCGCCGAGTTCCACCGCTGTGTCGACATGATCGTGGACCGCCTCGGCGCGACCCCGATCGTCATGCAGCTCCCCATCGGCGCCGAGGCCGACTTCAAGGGCGTTGTGGACCTGGTCCGCATGAAGGCCCTGGTCTGGTCCGCGGAAGCGACCAAGGGCGAGATGTACGACGTCGTCGACATCCCGGCCACGCACACCGAGGCCGCTGAGGAGTGGCGCGGCAAGCTGGTCGAGACCGTCGCGGAGAACGACGAAGAGATCATGGAGCTCTTCCTCGAGGGTGTCGAGCCCACCGAGGAGCAGCTGTACGCCGCGGTCCGTCGTATCACCATCGCGTCCGGCAAGGGCGGGGACACCACGGTGACCCCCGTCTTCTGCGGCACCGCGTTCAAGAACAAGGGCGTCCAGCCCCTGCTCGACGCGGTCGTGCGCTACCTCCCCTCGCCCCTGGACGTCGAGGCCATCGAGGGCCACGACGTCAAGGACGCCGAGGTCGTCGTCAAGCGCAAGCCGTCGGACGACGAGCCGCTGTCGGCCCTCGCGTTCAAGATCGCGAGCGACCCGCACCTCGGCAAGCTCACCTTCATCCGGATCTACTCCGGTCGCCTGGAGGCCGGCACCTCGGTGCTGAACTCCGTCAAGGGCAAGAAGGAGCGCATCGGCAAGATCTACCGCATGCACGCGAACAAGCGTGAGGAGATCGACGCGGTGGGCGCCGGCGACATCGTCGCCGTCATGGGCCTGAAGCAGACCACCACCGGTGAGACGCTGTGCGACGAGAAGAACCCGGTGATCCTGGAGTCCATGGACTTCCCGGCGCCGGTCATCCAGGTCGCGATCGAGCCCAAGTCCAAGGGTGACCAGGAGAAGCTGGGTGTCGCCATCCAGCGTCTCGCGGAGGAGGACCCCTCCTTCCAGGTTCACTCGGACGAGGAGACCGGCCAGACCATCATCGGTGGTATGGGCGAGCTCCACCTCGACGTCCTCGTCGACCGTATGCGTCGCGAGTTCAAGGTCGAGGCGAACGTCGGCAAGCCGCAGGTCGCGTACCGCGAGACGATCCGCAAGACCGTCGAGCGTCACGACTACACCCACAAGAAGCAGACCGGTGGTACCGGTCAGTTCGCCAAGGTGCAGATCGCGATCGAGCCCATCGAGGGCGGCGAGGCGTCGTACGAGTTCGTGAACAAGGTCACCGGTGGCCGCATCCCCCGGGAGTACATCCCGTCGGTGGACGCGGGTGCGCAGGAGGCCATGCAGTTCGGCATCCTGGCCGGCTACGAGATGACTGGCGTCCGCGTCATCCTTCTCGACGGTGGCTACCACGAGGTCGACTCCTCCGAGCTCGCGTTCAAGATCGCCGGCTCGCAGGCCTTCAAGGAGGCCGCGCGCAAGGCGTCCCCGGTGCTCCTCGAGCCCATGATGTCCGTCGAGGTCACCACGCCCGAGGACTACATGGGTGAAGTCATCGGCGACATCAACTCCCGCCGTGGCCAGATCCAGGCCATGGAGGAGCGCAGCGGCGCTCGCGTCGTGAAGGGCCTCGTGCCCCTCTCGGAGATGTTCGGCTATGTCGGAGACCTCCGCAGCAAGACTTCGGGTCGCGCAAGCTACTCGATGCAGTTCGACTCCTACGCCGAGGTTCCGCGGAACGTCGCCGAGGAGATCATCGCGAAGGCCAAGGGCGAGTAACTCTTCGGAGTCCACCCGCTTTAGGCTTGTCACCGGTAGTCCGGCGGGGCATTCACCGCAGTGCGAGAGTATTGCGGCGAATGCCCCCGGACCCGGCATTCCAGCAAAGATCACCTGGCGCCGATGAAGCAAGGCGTACAGAACCACTCCACAGGAGGACCCAGTGGCGAAGGCGAAGTTCGAGCGGACTAAGCCGCACGTCAACATCGGCACCATCGGTCACATCGACCACGGTAAGACGACCCTCACGGCCGCCATTACCAAGGTGCTGCATGACGCGTACCCGGACCTGAACGAGGCCTCGGCCTTCGACCAGATCGACAAGGCTCCCGAGGAGCGCCAGCGCGGTATCACCATCTCGATCGCGCACGTCGAGTACCAGACGGAGTCGCGTCACTACGCGCACGTCGACTGCCCGGGTCACGCTGACTACATCAAGAACATGATCACGGGTGCGGCGCAGATGGACGGCGCCATCCTCGTGGTCGCCGCCACCGACGGCCCGATGCCGCAGACCAAGGAGCACGTGCTCCTGGCCCGCCAGGTCGGCGTTCCGTACATCGTCGTCGCCCTGAACAAGGCCGACATGGTGGACGACGAGGAGATCCTGGAGCTCGTCGAGCTCGAGGTCCGTGAGCTCCTCTCCGAGTACGAGTTCCCGGGCGACGACCTTCCGGTCGTCAAGGTCTCGGCGCTCAAGGCTCTTGAGGGCGACGCCGAGTGGGGCCAGACCGTTCTCGACCTGATGAAGGCCGTCGACGAGTCCATCCCGCAGCCCGAGCGTGACGTCGACAAGCCGTTCCTGATGCCGATCGAGGACGTCTTCACGATCACCGGTCGTGGCACCGTCGTCACCGGTCGTATCGAGCGTGGTGTCCTGAAGGTCAACGAGACCGTCGACATCATCGGCATCAAGACCGAGAAGACCACCACCACGGTCACCGGCATCGAGATGTTCCGCAAGCTGCTCGACGAGGGCCAGGCCGGTGAGAACGTCGGTCTGCTCCTCCGTGGCATCAAGCGCGAGGACGTCGAGCGCGGCCAGGTCATCATCAAGCCGGGCTCGGTCACCCCGCACACGGAGTTCGAGGCGCAGGCGTACATCCTGTCGAAGGACGAGGGTGGCCGTCACACCCCGTTCTTCAACAACTACCGCCCGCAGTTCTACTTCCGTACCACGGACGTGACCGGCGTCGTGACCCTCCCCGAGGGCACCGAGATGGTCATGCCGGGCGACAACACCGCCATGACGGTCGCGCTGATCCAGCCGGTCGCCATGGAGGAGGGCCTCAAGTTCGCCATCCGTGAGGGTGGCCGGACCGTGGGCGCCGGCCAGGTCGTCAAGATCACGAAGTAATTCGTGTTCTGACCTGGTGAGCTCGCACAGCTCGCAGTAAGGAAAGGGCCCCGCACCGAGAGGTGCGGGGCCCTTTCTTTTGTCCGTACGCGAGTACGGGACGCAGACCGCGGGCAGAGGGGTGCTTTGTCTGCGGGCCGGTGGGGGCTGGTCGCGCAGTTCCCCGCGCCCCTGGAGGCACCCCGGGGCTCAGCCCGCCGCTCTCACCGGCGGGGCCGTCGAGCCCGGCGCCCATACCCACGGCGCCCCGTCGACGCCCAGGCCCACGGCGACCGGGCCGCGTGCGGTCAGGTGCAGGGTGGGGGCGTCGACCGGGACCACACCCCGCGTACGGATGCGGCGCTCGCCGCCGACCAGGGCCTGCACCCGCCCCTTCACGTCCTTGCCGAGCACGACGAGCCCGTCCTGGGGCGACAGGAGCGCGCCCACGGGCCCGTACCCGTCGAAGGAGAGCGCGGGAGCGCGGCCCGGACTGTCCACGCGTACCGAGACCAGCCCCGGAGCGGCGGGGGCCAGCCCCTTGCCCTTGGTCTTCCGGGGGTCGGTGAGGGTGCGGTGGAGGAGCTGTACGCCGCCGTCGGGCAGGGCCACGGCGGCGGGGGCGTCCACGGCGAGCGGCAGCAGAGGCCCGCCCTTCACGTATGCCAGGGGACGGCCGGGGGCGTCCTGCGTCCAGTGGTGGACGAAGTCGTACCCGGGCGCGAAGACGTGCACGCGTCCGCCGGCGTCCACGGTCGCCCCCAGCCCGTCCTGCACGGTCTCGCCGCCGAGTCCGCGCCAGGGCCCCCAGGACCCGTCCGCCTCCCGCACCCGGGTGCTGACGCCTTTGTCGGCGTTGCGGACGAACAGGTGGACGCGGCCGTCCGGGGCGGTGACGGCGACGGGGGAGCCGATGCGGCGGCCCCGGTCACCGCCGGCCTCCGGGTTGCCGAGCCCCCGCCAGGCGCGGAAGGCGCCACCGGGCGCGGCCTGCTCCAGGAACACGATCTCGCGGGTGTTGGCGCCTGCCCGCCCGGCCATCGCGGCGAACCGCAGCCCGAAGAGCAGCTGCCGCCCGTCCCGCAGCGCGGTCCCGCCGAGCACGGGCGCGAGCGGTCCGCCGCCGAGGTCGTCGGCCGGGCCGAACCGCCCGCTGCCGGGCGCGGTCTCCCGCCACCGCACGGCGCGCAGCCCGAGCACCCCGTAGGCGGCGAGCCGCCCGTCGGGCTCGTCGCCGACGACCGGGCGGGGCCCGGGGTAGCGGTAGTGGGTGGAGCGCACCCATCCCTTCCAGTTGGTCAGCGGCCGGTCGCCGCCGACGTTGTAGTCCCCGCAGCCGCCGGGGTTGCCGCACCGCCAGTCGGGAGCGCCGCCGTAGGGCCGCAGATGGGCGGCCTTCCCGGCGAGGACGGCGGGCGGCAGGTTCTTGGGCCAGTGCCGGTTGTAGTACGCGCGGTAGGAGGTGACGGCGAACCCCGGGACCGCCCCGCCCCGCCGGGTGGCCCGGTCGACGTACCGCACCATCCCCGCCCAGGCGAAGGAGGCGGCGGCGGTGTGGTCGGCGTGGTCGGCGTACCCCGGCTGCTCGCTGTCGTGCTGGCGCGCCTTCTCGGTGCTGTGCTGGATGTCGGGGTCGGGGTCGAGGGTCTGGACGAGCGTGGGGGCGTACGCGTCGAGCAGCCCGGCGACGGCCTCGACGAGTCCGTCGTAGGTGTACGGGGCGGCGGCCGTCAGCGGCGAGCCCTCGGCGATGACGACGGGCAGCGAGAGCGAGCGGTCCGCCCAGAGGCTGGGCAGCCCCATCCGGCCGCCGCGCAGGGTGTGCATGGCGGTGTTCACGAACACGAGCTCGACGCGGCGCCCGCGGTGGGTGAGCGCGCACACCTCGACGCGGTGCCCGCCGCTCAGCTCCCGTACGGACCGCTCCCAGGGCGTGAAGAGCGGCAGCCCGAGGAGCGAGGCGTAGGCCTGCCGGAGTCCCTGGTGGCGGGCGGAGGAGTAGGCGGCCTTGTCGTGGCCCCGGTCGGCGGGGTCGCTGACGACCCGGTTGTCCCCGTTGGCCTCGCCCCCGGTGAGATACACGCCGACGACGTGGGCGCCGCCGTCGAGCGCGTGCTGGGTGTCGGGGTTCATGAAGTACAGGTCGTCGTCGGGGTGCGCCACGATCTGCATGACCAGGGCCCGCCGCCCGGTGGAGACGGGCTGCCCGGGGGCGGGGGTGGGGGCGTGGTGGGGGTGCCGGTGGCTGTCGGGCACGGAACACGCCCCCACGAGCCCCGCGGCCCCGACGACGACCCCCCCGAGCACGGCCCGCCTACTGCCCCGCCACCCCTCCCACGCTCCCCGCACAAGCGCTCTCCGTCCCCGTCCATTTCTTCCGTCCTTGGTCGCCGGATTAGACGGGGGAAAAAGGGGTGGGGTTGCCCGGGGGGAATGCGAATACGGGGGTCGCGTAAACGAGCGAGAATTGTTCACCGGAATTCCCCTCGTCCGTAATTCCGCATTCACCGTGCGAGCCGTGTTCTCCGATGAGGCCCCGCTCGCGGGAGTCGGCGTCCCAACGGGGTCCGGGGGAACGGTTGTTGGGCGCGTCGGCGTTCGCCCGGACACGTACACCAGCTCGATCGACTGGGCGCGGGGCGGGGCCGAGGATTTCGGTGGCGTACGTCGCCGGCTCTGGGGTTCCGCGCGGCGCGGTGTTCCGGCGGGCGGTCGGCGGGTTCTGCGGCGGCGATCCGGCGGCGGCGGTGCCGACGGGCAATCCCGGCGCCTGCGCGCGAGGACGGCGGGTGCCCCGGCGTGCCCGGCGCGCCGCCCCGTCCGTGCTTACCGCCATGTGACGTGGGGTACGATCCTCGGCTCGATTCGCCAGCGCCCCGCCGCGTATGGCAGACTGTCGGGGTTGCTCGGTTGAGTGCCGATGCTGCGCGCCTCCCGCCGGGAGGACCGGAAGCGAGTCCCACAGTACTCGTCGCCTTATCTGTCGCCTGCGGCAGCGCTGGGGCGGACGTACGGGAATCTTCCGGGAAGTGTCAGCGGGGCTCCAGCCAGGCGCCCGGTGGGTGTTCTGCCCCCGTTCGCGAGGTCCACGGCCCGCATCCCCTTGGTTGGGAAATCCCGTATGGGATTTCTGCGTAGAGGGAGTGCGACACGCCCGACCGCGTGGGTCGGAGGCGGAGGCCATCAGAACCCCCGGGTTCCAGAGCGTTACGAGACAAAGGACTACTAGGTAGCCATGGCGGGACAGAAGATCCGCATCCGGCTCAAGGCCTACGACCACGAGGTCATCGACTCCTCGGCGAAGAAGATCGTCGAGACGGTGACGCGCACTGGTGCGTCGGTCGCGGGCCCGGTGCCGCTGCCCACTGAGAAGAACGTGTACTGCGTCATCAAGTCGCCGCACAAGTACAAGGACTCTCGCGAGCACTTCGAGATGCGCACGCACAAGCGCCTCATCGACATCCTCGACCCCACGCCGAAGACGGTTGACTCGCTGATGCGCCTCGACCTCCCGGCCGGTGTCGACATCGAGATCAAGCTCTGAAGGGACGGGCCGAGATGAGCAAGAACATCAAGGGCGTCCTGGGCGAGAAGCTCGGCATGACGCAGGTGTGGGACGAGAACAACCGCGTTGTTCCGGTCACCGTCGTCAAGGCCGGGCCGTGCGTCGTGACGCAGGTTCGCACCAACGACGTCGACGGCTACGAGTCGGTCCAGATCGCCTTCGGCGAGATCGACCCGCGCAAGGTGAACAAGCCCCTCAAGGGCCACTTCGCCAAGGCCGACGTGACCCCGCGCCGCCACCTGGTGGAGCTCCGCACCCCTGACGCCAGCGAGTACACGCTGGGCCAGGAGATCACTGCCGAGGTGTTCGAGTCCGGCGTCAAGGTCGACGTCACGGGCAAGAGCAAGGGCAAGGGCTTCGCCGGTGTCATGAAGCGTCACAACTTCAAGGGCCTGGGCGCCGGTCACGGTACCCAGCGCAAGCACCGCTCGCCCGGTTCCATCGGTGGCTGCGCCACCCCTGGCCGTGTGTTCAAGGGCCTCCGCATGGCGGGTCGCATGGGCAACGAGCGTGTGACCACCCAGAACCTGACCGTCCACGCCGTTGACGCCGAGAAGGGTCTGCTGCTCATCAAGGGCGCCGTCCCCGGCCCCAACGGTGGCCTCGTCCTGGTCCGCACCGCGGCCAAGGGGGTTTGAGGAACCGATGAGCACCATTGACATCCTTTCGCCGGCGGGCGACAAGGCCGGGACCGTCGAGCTCCCCGCGGAGATCTTCGACGCCAAGACCAGCGTTCCGCTGATCCACCAGGTCGTCGTCGCTCAGCTCGCGGCTGCCCGCCAGGGCACGCACAAGACCAAGACCCGCGGTGAAGTCCGTGGTGGTGGCAAGAAGCCTTACCGCCAGAAGGGCACCGGCCGCGCCCGTCAGGGTTCGACCCGCGCGCCGCAGTTCGCCGGCGGTGGCGTCGTCCACGGCCCGCAGCCGCGTGACTACTCGCAGCGCACCCCGAAGAAGATGAAGGCCGCCGCCCTGCGCGGTGCCCTCTCGGACCGGGCGCGCCACAGCCGTATCCACGTCGTCACCGGCGTGGTCGACGGTGCGGTTTCCACGAAGGCCGCCAAGACGCTGTTCGGCAAGATCTCGGAGCGCAAGAACCTGCTCCTGGTCGTCGACCGCGCCGACGAGGCCGCGTGGCTGTCCGCCCGCAACCTGCCCCAGGTGCACATCCTGGAGCCGGGCCAGCTGAACACGTACGACGTGATCGTCTCCGACGACGTGGTCTTCACCCAGGCCGCCTTCGAGTCCTTCGTGTCTGGCCCCCAGACCGCTGAGACCGAAGGGAGCGACGCCTGATGTCGGCGACCGTTACCAGCAAGACCTTCACGGACCCGCGCGACCTGCTGATCAAGCCGGTCGTCTCCGAGAAGAGCTACGCGCTGCTGGACGAGAACAAGTACACGTTCATCGTCGCGCCCGGCGCCAACAAGACCCAGATCAAGCAGGCCGTCGAGGCGGTCTTCTCGGTCAAGGTCACCGGGGTCAACACGATCAACCGTCAGGGTAAGCGCAAGCGCACCAAGACCGGTTTCGGCAAGCGCGCCGACACGAAGCGCGCCATCGTGACCCTCGCTGAGGGCGACCGTATCGACATCTTCGGCCAGGCCTCCTAACGGAGCGCCCTGGTCCGAATATCGGACGAGGACTGAGAAATGGGTATCCGCAAGTACAAGCCGACGACTCCGGGCCGTCGTGGCTCCAGCGTCGCCGACTTTGTCGAGATCACGCGGTCCACGCCGGAGAAGTCGCTGGTCCGCCCCCTGCACAGCAAGGGCGGCCGTAACAACACCGGTCGTGTGACCGTCCGCCACCAGGGCGGTGGCCACAAGCGCGCCTACCGAGTGATCGACTTCCGTCGTCACGACAAGGACGGCGTTCCGGCGAAGGTCGCTCACATCGAGTACGACCCCAACCGCACCGCGCGCATCGCGCTCCTGCACTACGCGGACGGCGAGAAGCGCTACATCATCGCCCCCCGTGGCCTGAGCCAGGGCGACCGTGTCGAGAACGGCCCGGCCGCCGACATCAAGCCCGGTAACAACCTGGCGCTGCGCAACATCCCGGTCGGTACGACCATCCACGCCATCGAGCTGCGGCCCGGCGGCGGCGCGAAGTTCGCCCGTTCCGCGGGTGCCTCCGTGCAGCTGCTGGCGAAGGAGGGCACGATGGCCCACCTTCGTATGCCGTCCGGCGAGATCCGTCTGGTCGACGTCCGCTGCCGCGCCACGATCGGCGAGGTCGGCAACGCCGAGCAGTCGAACATCAACTGGGGCAAGGCCGGCCGTATGCGCTGGAAGGGCGTTCGCCCGACCGTCCGCGGTGTCGCGATGAACCCGGTTGACCACCCGCACGGTGGTGGTGAGGGCAAGACCTCCGGTGGTCGCCACCCGGTCTCGCCGTGGGGTCAGAAGGAGGGTCGTACTCGCTCGCCGAAGAAGGCATCGAGCAAGTACATCGTCCGCCGCCGCAAGACGAACAAGAAGCGCTAGGAGCGGGTTTAGATGCCGCGCAGTCTCAAGAAGGGGCCCTTCGTCGACGGACACCTCATCAAGAAGGTGGACGTACAGAACGAGGCAGGCACCAAGAACGTCATCAAGACCTGGTCCCGTCGCTCGATGATCATCCCCAGCATGCTGGGCCACACGATCGCGGTGCACAACGGCAAGACCCACGTCCCGGTGTTCGTCACCGAGTCGATGGTCGGCCACAAGCTCGGTGAGTTCTCGCCGACTCGCACCTTCCGCGGCCACGTCAAGGACGACCGGAAGTCGAAGCGCCGCTAAAGCGGGGTGGAACGACTATGACTTACACCGAAGGGACAACCATGGAAGCCAGGGCCCAGGCGCGGTACATCCGCGTCACGCCCATGAAGGCCCGCCGAGTGGTGGACCTCATCCGTGGCATGGATGCCACGGAGGCTCAGGCGGTCCTGCGTTTCGCCCCGCAGGCCGCGAGCGTGCCGGTTGGCAAGGTGCTGGACAGCGCCATTGCCAACGCTGCACACAACTACGACCACACCGACGCCTCTTCGCTGGTCATCAGCGAGGCGTACGTGGACGAGGGCCCGACCCTGAAGCGGTTCCGTCCGCGTGCTCAGGGCCGTGCCTACCGGATCCGTAAGCGGACCAGCCACATCACCGTGGTCGTCAGCAGCAAGGAAGGAACCCGGTAATGGGCCAGAAGGTAAACCCGCACGGGTTCCGGCTCGGCATTACCACGGACTTCAAGTCCCGGTGGTACGCCGACAAGCTGTACAAGGACTACGTCAAGGAAGACGTCGCCATCCGTCGGATGATGACGTCCGGCATGGAGCGCGCCGGTATCTCGAAGGTGGAGATCGAGCGCACCCGTGACCGCGTGCGTGTGGACATCCACACCGCTCGTCCGGGCATCGTCATCGGCCGCCGTGGCGCCGAGGCCGACCGCATCCGCGGCGACCTCGAGAAGCTCACGGGCAAGCAGGTCCAGCTGAACATCCTCGAGGTCAAGAACCCCGAGATGGACGCTCAGCTGGTCGCGCAGGCCGTCGCCGAGCAGCTCTCCTCCCGCGTCTCCTTCCGTCGTGCCATGCGCAAGAGCATGCAGGGCACCATGAAGGCCGGCGCCAAGGGCATCAAGATCCAGTGCGGTGGCCGTCTCGGCGGCGCCGAGATGTCCCGCTCGGAGTTCTACCGCGAGGGCCGTGTGCCCCTGCACACGCTCCGCGCGAACGTGGACTACGGCTTCTTCGAGGCCAAGACGACCTTCGGCCGCATCGGCGTGAAGGTCTGGATCTACAAGGGCGATGTCAAGAACATCGCCGAGGTCCGCGCCGAAAACGCAGCGGCCCGTGCGGGTAACCGCCCGGCCCGTGGTGGCGCCAACGACCGTCCGGCCGGTGGCCGCGGTGGTCGTGGCGGCGAGCGTGGCGGTCGCGGCCGCAAGCCGCAGCAGGCTGCGCCGGCTGCCGAGGCCCCCAAGGCCGAGGCTCCCGCCGCCGCCGCTCCGGCTGAGAGCACCGGAACGGAGGCCTGACCGACATGCTGATCCCCCGTAGGGTCAAGCACCGCAAGCAGCACCACCCCAAGCGCCGCGGTATGGCCAAGGGTGGTACGACGGTTGCGTTCGGCGAGTACGGCATTCAGGCCCTCACGCCGGCGTACGTGACCAACCGCCAGATCGAGGCGGCTCGTATCGCGATGACCCGCCACATCAAGCGTGGCGGCAAGGTCTGGATCAACATCTACCCGGACCGCCCGCTCACGAAGAAGCCCGCCGAGACCCGCATGGGTTCCGGTAAGGGTTCCCCCGAGTGGTGGGTCGCGAACGTTCACCCGGGCCGGGTGATGTTCGAGCTGTCCTACCCGAACGAGAAGATTGCTCGTGAGGCGCTCACCCGCGCTGCTCACAAGCTTCCGATGAAGTGCCGGATCGTTCGGCGCGAGGCAGGTGAGTCGTGATGTCGGCCGGTACCAAGGCGTCCGAGCTGCGCGAACTGGGCAACGAGGAGCTTGTTGCCAAGCTCAGCGAGGCCAAGGAAGAGCTGTTCAACCTCCGCTTCCAGGCGGCGACCGGCCAGCTCGAGAACCACGGCCGGCTCAAGTCCGTCCGTAAGGACATCGCCCGGATCTACACCCTGATGCGCGAGCGCGAGCTGGGCATCGAGACGGTGGAGAGCGCCTGATGAGCGAGAAGAATGTGACTGAGACGACTGAAGCGCGCGGTTTCCGCAAGACCCGTGAGGGTCTGGTCGTCAGCGACAAGATGGACAAGACCGTCGTCGTCGCTGTCGAGGACCGCGTGAAGCACGCGCTGTACGGCAAGGTCATCCGCCGTACCAACAAGCTCAAGGCGCACGACGAGCAGAACGCTGCCGGCGTCGGCGACCGCGTCCTCATCATGGAGACGCGTCCGCTGTCGGCGACCAAGCGCTGGCGCATCGTCGAGATCCTCGAGAAGGCCAAGTAATTTCCTGAGCTCTCGCTCAGGAACAGTTCCGCCAGGCTCGGCCGGGGCTTGAGAGATCAGGCCCCGGCCGGGAACCGGCAGACGATCAGGAGATAGACGTGATCCAGCAGGAGTCGCGACTGCGTGTCGCCGACAACACTGGTGCCAAGGAGATCCTTTGCATCCGTGTTCTCGGTGGCTCCGGTCGCCGCTACGCGGGCATCGGTGACGTCATTGTCGCCACCGTCAAGGACGCGATCCCCGGTGGCAACGTGAAGAAGGGCGACGTCGTCAAGGCTGTCGTCGTGCGCACCGTCAAGGAGCGTCGTCGTCAGGACGGCTCGTACATCCGCTTCGACGAGAACGCGGCCGTCATCCTCAAGAACGATGGCGACCCCCGCGGCACCCGCATCTTCGGCCCGGTGGGCCGGGAGCTGCGCGAGAAGAAGTTCATGAAGATCATCTCGCTCGCGCCGGAGGTGCTGTAAGCATGAAGATCAAGAAGGGCGACCTGGTTCAGGTCATCACCGGTAAGGACAAGGGCAAGCAGGGCAAGGTCATCGCGGCCTTCCCCCGCGAGGACCGCGTCCTGGTCGAGGGTGTCAACCGGGTCAAGAAGCACACGAAGGCCGGTCAGACCGCTCGCGGTTCGCAGACCGGCGGCATCGTGACCACCGAGGCCCCGATCCACGTGAGCAACGTTCAGCTCGTCGTGGAGAAGGACGGCAACAAGGTCGTCACGCGTGTCGGTTACCGCTTCGACGACGAGGGCAACAAGGTTCGCGTTGCCAAGCGGACGGGTGAGGACATCTGATGGCTACCACCACCACTCCGCGTCTCAAGACGAAGTACCGCGAGGAGATCGCGGGCAAGCTGCGTGAGGAGTTCTCGTACGAGAACGTCATGCAGATCCCGGGCCTCGTCAAGGTCGTCGTCAACATGGGTGTGGGCGACGCCGCCCGCGACTCCAAGCTGATCGACGGCGCCATCCGCGACCTGACCACGATCACCGGCCAGAAGCCGGCCGTGACGAAGGCCCGGAAGTCCATCGCGCAGTTCAAGCTGCGTGAGGGTCAGCCGATCGGCTGCCACGTCACCCTCCGCGGTGACCGCATGTGGGAGTTCCTGGACCGTACGCTGTCGCTCGCGCTGCCGCGTATCCGTGACTTCCGCGGTCTGTCGCCGAAGCAGTTCGACGGCCGTGGCAACTACACCTTCGGTCTCACGGAGCAGGTCATGTTCCACGAGATCGACCAGGACAAGATCGACCGTACCCGGGGTATGGACATCACCGTGGTCACCACGGCGACCAACGACGACGAGGGCCGTGCCCTCCTTCGTCACCTCGGCTTCCCCTTCAAGGAGGCGTAAGCGAGATGGCGAAGAAGGCTCTCATCGCGAAGGCTGCCCGCAAGCCCAAGTTCGGTGTGCGTGGGTACACCCGCTGCCAGCGCTGCGGTCGCCCCCACTCCGTGTACCGCAAGTTCGGCCTGTGCCGCGTCTGCCTTCGTGAGATGGCTCACCGTGGCGAGCTGCCGGGCGTGACCAAGAGCTCCTGGTAAACCCCGTTTTTCGGGTTTTTCCGGAGTCTCTCGGTAAGTAAAGGGTGGGCGGAGGCCCCTCCCTCCATGGCTTAGGCTAGGAGGGTTGGGCGTCCGCCGCCCAGACGACTTACTACGCCGTAGGTCCCCGCACCGCACCCGTCCCGCCCATGAGTGGGGAGAGGGATGGCGCATACAGGAAACCCCGGCGAGAGAGGCCGAAGGCCAATTCATGACCATGACTGACCCCATCGCAGACATGCTCACTCGTCTGCGTAACGCTAACTCGGCGTACCACGACACCGTCGTGATGCCGCACAGCAAGATCAAGTCGCACATCGCGGAGATCCTCCAGCAGGAGGGCTTCATCACCGGCTGGAAGGTCGAGGACGCCGAGGTCGGCAAGAACCTCGTCCTCGAGCTGAAGTTCGGCCCGAACCGCGAGCGTTCCATCGCCGGCATCAAGCGGATCTCGAAGCCGGGTCTGCGTGTGTACGCGAAGTCCACCAACCTGCCGAAGGTACTCGGCGGCCTGGGCGTGGCGATCATCTCCACGTCCCACGGTCTCCTGACCGGTCAGCAGGCAGGCAAGAAGGGCGTGGGTGGGGAAGTCCTCGCCTACGTCTGGTAGTCGGGAAAGGAAGGAAAGCTCATGTCGCGTATCGGCAAGCTCCCCATTCCGGTTCCCGCTGGTGTGGACGTCACCATCGACGGCCGTACGGTCAACGTGAAGGGCCCCAAGGGCACCCTCACGCACACCGTTGCCGCGCCGATCGAGATTGTTAAGGGCGAGGACGGCGTTCTCAACGTCACCCGTCCCAACGACGAGCGTCAGAACAAGGCCCTGCACGGCCTGTCCCGCACGCTGGTGGCGAACATGATCACCGGCGTGACCCAGGGATACACCAAGGCGCTCGAGATCAGCGGTGTCGGTTACCGCGTCCAGGCGAAGGGCTCCAACCTGGAGTTCGCGCTCGGATACAGCCACCCGATCACCATCGAGGCCCCCGAAGGCATCACCTTCAAGGTCGAGACGCCCACGAAGTTCTCGGTCGAGGGCATCGACAAGCAGAAGGTCGGCGAGGTCGCGGCGAACATCCGCAAGCTGCGGAAGCCCGACCCGTACAAGGCCAAGGGCGTCAAGTACGCCGGCGAGGTCATCCGCCGCAAGGTCGGAAAGGCTGGTAAGTAAGCCATGGCATACGGTGTGAAGATCGCCAAGGGCGACGCTTACAAGCGTGCGGCCAAGGCCCGCCGTCACGTCCGCATCCGCAAGCACGTGTCGGGTACGGCGGAGCGTCCGCGCCTCGTCGTGACGCGTTCCAACCGCGGCATCACCGCTCAGGTCATCGACGACATCAAGGGTCACACCCTGGCGTCGGCGTCGAACCTGGACGCGTCGATCCGCGGCAGCGAGGGCGACAAGTCCGCGCAGGCCAAGTCGGTCGGCGCCCTGGTCGCCGAGCGCGCCAAGGCCGCCGGTGTCGAGGCCGTCGTGTTCGACCGTGGTGGCAACAGGTACGCCGGGCGCATTGCCGCTCTGGCTGACGCCGCCCGCGAAGCCGGGCTGAAGTTCTAAGCCCCGGTTCCGGGACTAACGGACGTAACAGAGAGAGGTAAATCCAATGGCTGGACCCCAGCGCCGCGGAAGCGGTGCCGGTGGCGGCGAGCGGCGGGACCGGAAGGGTCGCGACGGTGGCGCTGCCGCCGAGAAGACCGCCTACGTTGAGCGCGTTGTCGCGATCAACCGCGTTGCCAAGGTTGTCAAGGGTGGTCGCCGCTTCAGCTTCACCGCGCTGGTCGTGGTGGGCGACGGTGACGGCACCGTAGGTGTCGGTTACGGCAAGGCCAAGGAAGTTCCCGCGGCCATCGCCAAGGGTGTCGAGGAAGCCAAGAAGAACTTCTTCAAGGTTCCCCGCATCCAGGGCACCATCCCGCACCCCATCCAGGGTGAGAAGGCCGCGGGCGTCGTCCTGCTGAAGCCTGCTTCCCCCGGTACCGGTGTTATCGCCGGTGGCCCGGTGCGCGCCGTCCTGGAGTGCGCCGGCGTTCACGACATCCTGTCGAAGTCGCTCGGCTCCGACAACGCGATCAACATCGTGCACGCGACCGTGGCGGCCCTCAAGGGCCTGCAGCGTCCCGAGGAGATCGCGGCCCGCCGCGGTCTGCCCCTCGAGGACGTCGCCCCCGCGGCTCTGCTTCGTGCGCGTGCCGGGGCGGGTGCGTAATGGCTCGCCTCAAGATCACGCAGACGAAGTCGTACATCGGCAGCAAGCAGAACCACCGCGACACCCTGCGTTCGCTCGGGCTCAAGCGCTTGAACGACGTGGTTGTCAAGGAGGACCGTCCCGAGTTCCGCGGCATGGTGCACACCGTCCGCCACCTCGTGACGGTTGAGGAGGTCGACTGACATGGCGGAGAACAAGCCGCTCAAGGCCCACGACCTCCGTCCCGCCCCGGGCGCCAAGACTGCCAAGACCCGTGTGGGTCGTGGTGAGGCGTCGAAGGGTAAGACGGCCGGCCGTGGTACCAAGGGTACGAAGGCCCGTTACCAGGTTCCGGAGCGCTTCGAGGGTGGCCAGATGCCCCTCCACATGCGTCTTCCGAAGCTGAAGGGCTTCAAGAACCCGTTCCGCACCGAGTACCAGGTCGTGAACCTGGACAAGCTCGGCGCCCTCTACCCCGAGGGTGGCGAAGTCACCGTTGCCGACCTGGTCGCCAAGGGTGCCGTGCGCAAGAACAGCCTCGTCAAGGTCCTGGGCCAGGGCGAGATCTCCGTGGCGCTGCAGGTGACGGTCGACGCCGTCTCCGGCTCCGCCAAGGAGAAGATTGCCGCCGCCGGCGGCACCGTCACCGAGCTCGTCTGAGACAGCTCGTTGGCCTGAACATCCGACCGGGGATGCCCTCTCATATGGGGCATCCCCGGTTGGTCGTTCCTAGGGGGGCAGGGTCGCCGGTAAGGTGGCGTGCACTGTCTAAGTTTCCGTGCGGTATGCCGTCCGGTTCCTCTGACTCATTCGTATTCGTCGATCCTCAAGACCGTCACCTCTTGCGCACCTGGCGCGGGGGTCGCAGGAGGCACCGTGCTCACCGCGTTCGCCCAGGCGTTCAAGACGCCTGACCTGCGCAAGAAGCTGCTCTTCACGCTCGGCATCATCGTGCTCTACCGGATGGGGACGCACGTCCCGATCCCGGGTGTGAGCTACAAGAACGTTCAGATCTGTGTCGACCAGGCCCAGCAGGGCAACAGCCTCTTCGGCCTGGTGAACATGTTCAGCGGCGGCGCGCTGCTGCAGATCACGATCTTCGCGCTGGGCATCATGCCGTACATCACGGCGAGCATCATCCTGCAGCTGCTGACCGTGGTGATCCCGCGTCTGGAGGCCCTCAAGAAGGAGGGCCAGGCCGGCACGGCCAAGATCACGCAGTACACGCGTTACCTGACGGTCGCCCTGGCGATCCTCCAGGGCACCGGCCTGGTGGCCACCGCCCGCTCGGGTGCGCTGTTCAGCGGCTGCCAGGTCGCCAGTGAGATCGTGCCCAACCGGTCGATCTTCACCACCATCACGATGGTCATCACCATGACCGCGGGCACCGCCGCCGTCATGTGGCTCGGTGAGCTCATCACCGACCGCGGCATCGGCAACGGCATGTCGATCCTGATGTTCATCTCGATCGCCTCCAGTTTCCCCACCTCGCTGTGGGCCATCAAGAAGCAGGGGCACCTGGCCCAGGGCTGGATCGAGTTCGGCACCGTCATCCTGGTCGGCCTGGTCATGGTCGCCCTGGTGGTCTTCGTCGAGCAGGCCCAGCGCCGTATCCCGGTGCAGTACGCGAAGCGCATGATCGGCCGCCGTTCCTACGGCGGGACCTCGACCTACATCCCGTTGAAGGTCAACCAGGCGGGTGTGATTCCCGTCATCTTCGCGTCCTCGCTGCTCTACATCCCCGCATTGGTCGTACAGTTCTCGAACTCGACCGCGGGCTGGGCCACCTGGATCAAGGACAACTTCGTCAAGGGCGACCACCCGTACTACATCATCAGCTACTTCCTCCTGATCGTGTTCTTCGCCTTCTTCTATGTGGCGATCTCGTTCAACCCCGAGGAAGTCGCCGACAACATGAAGAAGTATGGTGGCTTCATCCCGGGCATCCGGGCTGGTCGACCTACTGCTGAGTACCTGAGCTACGTGCTCAACCGGATCACCTGGCCGGGGTCGCTGTATCTGGGACTGATCGCGCTCGTACCGACGATGGCGTTGGTGATCTTCGGGGCCAACCAGAGCTTCCCGCTGGGCGGGACAAGCATCCTCATCATCGTGGGTGTGGGTCTGGAGACCGTGAAGCAGATCGAGAGCCAGCTCCAGCAGCGCAATTACGAAGGGTTCCTCCGCTGATGCGAATCGTCCTCGTCGGGCCGCCCGGTGCCGGCAAGGGAACGCAGGCCGCGTTCCTCGCCAAGAACCTCGGGATCCCGCACATCTCCACGGGCGACCTCTTCCGTGCCAACATCAGCCAGGGCACGGAGCTGGGCAAGCAGGCCAAGGCGTACATGGACGCGGGCAACCTGGTGCCCGACGAGGTCACCATCGGGATGGCCAAGGACCGCATGGCTCAGCCGGACGCGCAGAGCGGTTTCCTGCTCGACGGCTTCCCGCGCAACGTGGTCCAGGCCGAGGCCCTCGACGAGGCGCTGAAGACGGACGGCGTGCGGCTCGACGCCGTCCTGGACCTCGAAGTGCCCGAGGACGAGGTCGTGAAGCGGATCGCCGGCCGGCGCATCTGCCGCACCGACTCCGCGCACGTCTTCCACGTCGCCTACAACGCGCCGAAGACCGAGGGTGTCTGCGACATCTGCGGCGGCGAGCTGTACCAGCGCGGTGACGACACCGAGGCCACGGTCCGCAAGCGCCTCGAGGTCTACCACACCGAGACCGAGCCGATCATCGACTACTACCGGGCCCAGGGCCTGGTCGTGACGATCTCGGCGCTCGGCAAGGTCGACGAGGTCACGGAGCGCGCGATGCACGCTCTGAAGGCCGAGAAGACGGCCTGACACCTCATCCGTACGCGGTTCGCGGCCGCGGTGCCCCTTGAAGGGGCACCGCGGCCGCTGCCGTGTGCGGGTCCGGCGGGCCGTATCGTTGACGTACCCCCGTATCCGTACTCAGAAAGGCGTCAGCCGCCATGGTGGAGATCAAGACCCCCGAGCAGATCGCGAAGATGCGCGAGGCGGGGCTGGTCGTCGCCGCCATCCACGCGGCGACCCGTGAGGCCGCGGTGCCCGGCGCCACGACGAGGGACCTGGACGAGGTGGCCCGCAAGGTGATCGCCGAGCACGGTGCCAAGTCGAACTTCCTGGGGTACGGCGGCTTCCCCGCCACCATCTGCACCTCGGTCAACGAGGTCGTCGTCCACGGCATCCCGGACGAGAAGGCCGTCCTGAAGGACGGCGACGTCATCTCCATCGACGCGGGCGCGATCGTCGACGGCTGGCACGGGGACGCGGCCTTCACCGCCTTCGTGGGCTCCGGCCACGCTCCGGAGCTGATCGAGCTCTCGCGAGTCACCGAGGAGTCGATGTGGGCCGGGATCGCGGCGGTGAAGAAGGGCAACCGCCTGGTGGACGTCTCCCGGGCGATCGAGAGCTACATCCGCCGCCAGCCGCGCCCGCCGAAGGGCAAGTACGGGATCATCGAGGAGTACGGCGGCCACGGCATCGGCTCCGAGATGCACATGGACCCCCACCTGCTGAACTACGTGGACAAGCGCCGCCTGCTCGGCCGCCACAACCCGAAGCTGGTCCCCGGCTTCTGCCTGGCCATCGAGCCGATGGTGTCGCTCGGCACCCCGCGCACGGAGGTCCTGGAGGACGACTGGACGGTCATCACCACGGACGGCACCTGGTCCTCGCACTGGGAGCACTCGGTGGCCCTGACCGAGGCCGGCCCGATCGTCCTGACCTCCCCGGACTGCGGCAGGGCGAAGCTGGCCGAGTACGGCGTGACGACGGCGCCGGACCCGCTGGGCTGATTCGGCCGGCCGATGCGGCGACCGCCGGCCGGAGGCCGGCGCAGCCGCTCGAAGCCCGTGAGGCGCCCCTGGCGCCGAGCCCGCGGGAGCATTGGCCCGGCGCGTCCCGGGTTGTCCGCTTAACGATCTACGCTAGAGGGCAAACTTCCCTGATTCGTCTTTTCGGGTGCCCTGACGTAGACTGATGCGTCGGCTCTCGTGTATCAGTGTGTCCGCACACGATCGCGGGAGTCGATCAAGGTAGCCGATTCGAAAGGCGAAGCGTGGCCAAGAAGCAAGGTGCCATCGAAATCGAGGGCACCGTGATCGAGTCCCTCCCGAACGCCATGTTCAAGGTGGAGCTCCAGAACGGTCACAAAGTCCTCGCGCACATCAGCGGCAAGATGCGGATGCACTACATCCGTATCCTCCCCGATGACAGGGTCGTGGTGGAGCTCTCTCCGTACGACCTGACGCGTGGCCGGATCGTCTACCGGTACAAGTAGATCTCACGACCCGGAGAACCTGAATCCCATGAAGGTCAAGCCGAGCGTCAAGAAGATCTGCGACAAGTGCAAGGTGATCCGCCGTCACGGCCGGGTCATGGTCATCTGCGACAACCTGCGCCACAAGCAGCGCCAGGGCTGACGCACGCCGACCGACCTGCACTTACGCAGTTCTTCGCGCGACGCACGAAAACGTACATACGCAGAGCCCGCCCAGCCCACACAGGGTCGGCGACACCTCCGGCGGGGGCCGGGGACCCGATCCGTACCTAGTACGGCGGTCGGGAACGGTTCTGCGGAAGACCCCCGAACACACAGGAGCCATTGAATGGCACGCGTTTCCGGTGTTGACATCCCGCGCGAAAAGCGCGTGGAGATCGCACTCACCTACGTCTTCGGTATCGGGCGCACCCGGTCCAAGGAGATCCTCGCCTCCACCGGCGTGAACCCGAACACCCGCGTTCGTGACCTGGCCGAAGAGGACCTGGTCAAGATCCGCGAGTACGTGGACGCCAACCTCCGTACCGAGGGTGACCTCCGCCGCGAGATCCAGGCCGACATCCGCCGCAAGGTCGAGATCGGTTGCTACCAGGGTCTGCGTCACCGTCGTGGCCTTCCGGTCCACGGCCAGCGCACCAGCACGAACGCCCGTACCCGCAAGGGCCCGCGTCGCGCGATCGCCGGCAAGAAGAAGCCGGGCAAGAAGTAGTCCTCAGCCGGACGCTTACTCAGCGGTCTTCGCTGTAGGACCGACCACCTCCCGTAGGAGTTATAGATGCCCCCCAAGGGTCGTCAGGGCGCTGCCAAGAAGGTGCGCCGCAAGGAAAAGAAGAACGTCGCTCACGGCCACGCGCACATCAAGAGCACGTTCAACAACACCATCGTCTCGATCACGGACCCCGCGGGCAACGTGATCTCCTGGGCGTCCGCCGGCCACGTCGGCTTCAAGGGCTCCCGCAAGTCGACTCCGTTCGCCGCGCAGATGGCCGCCGAGTCGGCCGCCCGCCGCGCGCAGGAGCACGGCATGCGCAAGGTCGACGTCTTCGTCAAGGGTCCCGGCTCCGGCCGTGAGACCGCGATCCGCTCCCTCCAGGCCACCGGCCTCGAGGTCGGCTCGATCCAGGACGTCACCCCGACGCCGCACAACGGCTGCCGTCCGCCCAAGCGCCGCCGCGTCTGACGCACGGTCGCAGGACTGCTCGCAGGGCTTGAGGTTTCGGGCGGCAGAACCCCTCTCCGGGGTGCTGCCGCCCGTACCCTTGCAGTACGCAGGACCCCGAGGGCGTCAAATAGTGGGCGCCCACGACTGAAGGAACACACATGCTTATCGCTCAGCGTCCTTCGCTGACCGAAGAGGTCGTCGACGAGTACCGCTCCCGGTTCGTGATCGAGCCGCTGGAGCCGGGCTTCGGCTACACCCTCGGCAACTCGCTCCGCCGTACCCTCCTCTCCTCGATCCCGGGCGCCGCTGTCACCAGCATCCGGATCGACGGCGTTCTGCACGAGTTCACCACCGTGCCGGGCGTCAAGGAGGACGTGACCGACCTCATCCTCAACATCAAGCAGCTGGTCGTCTCCTCGGAGCACGACGAGCCGGTCGTGATGTACCTGCGCAAGCAGGGCCCGGGCCTGGTCACCGCCGCCGACATCGCGCCCCCGGCCGGTGTCGAGGTGCACAACCCGGACCTCGTCCTCGCCACGCTCAACGGCAAGGGCAAGCTGGAGATGGAGCTGACCGTCGAGCGCGGTCGCGGCTACGTCTCCGCCGTGCAGAACAAGCAGCTGGGCCAGGAGATCGGCCGTATCCCGGTCGACTCCATCTACTCCCCGGTGCTCAAGGTCACGTACAAGGTCGAGGCGACCCGTGTCGAGCAGCGCACCGACTTCGACAAGCTGATCGTCGACGTCGAGACCAAGCAGGCCATGCGTCCGCGTGACGCCATGGCGTCGGCCGGCAAGACCCTGGTCGAGCTGTTCGGTCTGGCGCGCGAGCTCAACATCGACGCCGAGGGCATCGACATGGGCCCGTCCCCGACGGACGCCGCCCTGGCCGCCGACCTCGCCCTGCCGATCGAGGAGCTGGAGCTCACCGTTCGGTCGTACAACTGCCTCAAGCGCGAGGGCATCCACTCCGTGGGTGAGCTCGTCGCCCGCTCCGAGGCCGACCTGCTCGACATCCGCAACTTCGGTGCGAAGTCGATCGACGAGGTCAAGGCGAAGCTGGCCGGCATGGGCCTGGCCCTCAAGGACAGCCCGCCCGGATTCGACCCGACCGCCGCCGCCGACGCCTTCGGCGCCGACGACGACGCGGACGCGGGCTTCGTGGAGACCGAGCAGTACTAAGAGCTCCGCGGGGAGGCCGTACTGCTTCCGCGGACCGGCTGTGGCCGGTCGCGCCCACGCGACGGAGTCGCATATCGACACCGCCCCGCGCCCCTTCCAGGCCCCTTCGGGAGCCTGGATCTCCGACAGGCGGCCGCCTGCTCGGATACTGACCCCGGTACCTGATACGGCCGGGGCAGACACCAAGGAGAAACACCATGCCGCGTCCCACCAAGGGTGCCCGTCTGGGCGGCAGCGCCGCGCACGAGAAGCTGCTCCTCGCCAACCTGGCGAAGTCGCTCTTCGAGCACGGCCGCATCACCACGACCGAGGCCAAGGCCCGCCGCCTGCGTCCGGTCGCCGAGCGCCTGATCACCAAGGCGAAGAAGGGCGACATCCACAACCGTCGCCTGGTGCTGCAGACGATCACCGACAAGGGCATCGTCCACACCCTCTTCACCGAGATCGCCCCGCGGTACTCGGAGCGTCCGGGTGGTTACACCCGTATCACCAAGATCGGCAACCGCCGTGGTGACAACGCGCCGATGGCCGTGATCGAGCTGGTCGAGGGCGAGATCGCCAAGAAGGCGACCGTCGCCGAGGCCGAGGCCGCGACCAAGCGCGCCGTCAAGGAGGCCGACGAGGCCAAGGGCGCCGAGGCGACCGAGGCCGAGGACGCCGCTCCGGCGGAGGAGTCGAAGGACGCGTAAGCGTTCCGCAGACCGACGGACGGGTCCGTTCCCCCTGGGGGACGGGCCCGTTCCGTTTTCCCGCCGCTCTGAGAGGATTCTGTTCGTGAGTGATGAGGTGGAGCCCGGCCTGGTCCGGGTGCGGCTGGACCTGAGCTATGACGGCAAGGACTTCTCCGGCTGGGCCAAGCAGCCCAGCGGCCGGCGGACCGTCCAGGGCGAGATCGAGAACGCGCTGCGGACGGTGACCCGGTCGTCCCGGACGTACGACCTCACCGTCGCCGGACGTACCGACGCGGGCGTCCACGCGCGCGGCCAGGTGGCCCACGTCGACCTGCCCGAGGAGGTCTGGGCCGAGCACCGCGAGAAGCTGCTGCGGCGGCTCGCGGGGCGGCTGGCGCACGACGTGCGGATCTGGCGCGTCGCCGAGGCCCCCAGCGGCTTCAACGCGCGCTTCTCCGCGATCTGGCGGCGGTACGCCTACCGGGTGACCGACAACCCCGGCGGGGTCGACCCGCTGCTGCGCGGCCATGTGCTGTGGCACGACTGGGAGTTGGACGTCGAGGCGATGAACGCCGCCTCGGCCGCGCTGCTCGGCGAGCACGACTTCGCCGCGTACTGCAAGAAGCGCGAGGGCGCCACCACCATCCGCACCCTCCAGGAGCTCTCCTGGACGCGGGGCGAGGACGGCGTCGTCACCGCGACCGTCCGCGCCGACGCCTTCTGCCACAACATGGTGCGCTCCCTGGTGGGCGCGCTGCTGTACGTGGGGGACGGGCACCGGGGGGTGGAGTGGCCGGGGAAGGTGCTGGCCGCGGCCGTACGGGACTCGTCCGTGCACGTGGTCAAGCCGCACGGGCTGACCCTGGAGGAGGTCGGCTACCCCGCCGACGAACTCCTTGCCGCCCGGAGCCGCGAGGCCCGCAACATGCGGACGCTGCCGGGGAGCGGGCCGGGGGCGGGCTGCTGCTGAGGGGCCGCCCCCGGGCCCGGTGCGCCGGGGCTCAGACGGGCGGGGCCGCCGCCGCCTGGGCCTGCTGTTCGCCCCGGGCGACGATCTGGCGGAAGGTGAACTCGGCCAGGTCGTCGCCGGGGGCGAAGGCGTTCTTGTCGCCCTTGGTGACGCTTTTGCCGTTGGTGTAGCCGCTGATGCCGAAGTAGGCGTACCGGCCGTACGAGTTCGACGTGTTGCGGCAGACGGCGTGGCCGCCGTCGCAGAAGCCGGGGACCCCCGAGCCCGCGAGCGGGGCGAGGCCGATGCCCGCCTGCTGCTTGGCACGCTGCGCCTTGGCCTCGGTCTCGAAGGTGGCCACGCCGATCGTCACGGCGACGCCGTCCCGGACGTAGGTGGCCCGGATGACCTGGTCGCAGCCGTTGGAGGTGAGCACCGAGCCGAGCGAGCCGCGGGTGGCGGCGGCGCAGTCGGTGGTGCGGGCGGTGGCGCCCTTGGTGTAGGTGCGGTCGCCCATCTTCAGCGTCTTGCCCGGGAAGAGCGTGTCGGCGCTCAGCGGCGCCTTGTCCTTCTTGGCGCTGGATATGAAGTCGTGCGGGTTGGGCGGGGGCGGCGGTGCCACCGAGGAGAACGACGGCTGCGGCTCGGCGGTGCCGCTGGGCAGCGTCTGGGCGGAGGGCAGCTCGCTGGGGGACTTCCCGTCGGCGCCGTCCTTGGAGTCACCGGAGCTCACGATGGCCGTGGCGACGATCGCCACCACCGCCGCCGTGGCCAGCGCGCCACCGCCGATCAGCAGCCAGCGCTTCTTGCGGCCCCGCGCGGCGGCCTCGTCGGCGAGCGCCGCCCAGTCCGGTGTGCCGTTGTCCCCCGGGCCCCATGCGGGTCCCCCTTGCCCAAAGCTCATGGCGCGCATCTTAATTCGATTGTGAGCGCGAGTACGGGGTGGGCGACAATCCGCCCATGGGACATGTAGAAGCCGCACACCTGGAGTACTACCTGCCGGACGGGCGGGTCCTGCTCGCCGACGCGTCGTTCCGGGTGGGGGAGGGTGCGGTGGTGGCCCTGGTCGGGGCGAACGGCGCCGGGAAGACCACCCTGCTGCGGATGGTCTCCGGCGAGCTCCAGCCGCACGGCGGGACCGTCTCCGTGGGCGGCGGGCTCGGAGTGATGCCGCAGTTCGTGGGCTCGGTGCGGGACGACACGACCGTACGGGACCTGCTGGTGTCGGTCGCGCAGCCGAGGATCCGGGCGGCGGCGAAGGCCGTGGACGAGGCCGAGCACCTGATCATGACGGTGGACGACGAGTCCGCGCAGATGCGGTACGCGCAGGCGCTCTCCGACTGGGCGGACGTGCGGGGGTACGAGGCGGAGACCCTCTGGGACGTCTGCACGACGGCCGCGCTCGGCGTCCCGTACGACAAGGCCCAGTTCCGCGAGGTGCGCACGCTCTCCGGCGGTGAGCAGAAGCGGCTCGTGCTGGAGGCGCTGCTGCGCGGCTCGGACGAGGTGCTGCTGCTCGACGAGCCGGACAACTATCTGGACGTACCCGGCAAGCGGTGGCTGGAGGACCAGCTGCGGGCCACGCGCAAGACGGTGCTGTTCATCTCGCACGACCGGGAGCTGCTCTCCCGGGCCGCTCAGAAGATCATCGCGGTGGAGCCCGGGGTCGACGGCTCCGACGTGTGGGTGCACGGCGGCGGCTTCGACACCTTCCACGCGGCCCGCAAGGAGCGGTTCGCCCGCTTCGAGGAGCTGAAGCGGCGCTGGGAGGAGAAGCACGCCCAGCTGAGGAAGCTGGTGGTCTCGCTGCGGCAGGCGGCCTCGGTCAGCCACGAGCTGGCCTCGCGGTACGCGGCGGCGCAGACGCGGCTGAAGAAGTTCGAGGAGGCCGGGCCGCCGCCGGAGCCGCCGCGCGAGCAGGAGATCACCATGCGGCTGCGCGGCGGCCGTACCGGCGTACGGGCCGTGACCTGCGAGAACCTTGAGCTGACCGGGCTGATGAAGCCGTTCTCGCTGGAGATCTTCTACGGCGAGCGGGTGGCGGTCCTGGGGTCGAACGGCTCGGGCAAGTCGCACTTCCTGCGCCTCCTCGCGGGGGATGCGTCGGTGGCGCACACGGGTCTGTGGAAGCTGGGGGCGCGGGTGGTGCCCGGCCATTTCGCGCAGACGCACGCGCACCCCGAGCTGCTCGGGCGCACGCTCGTCGACATCCTGTGGACGGAGCACGCCAAGGACCGGGGCGGGGCGATGTCGGTGCTGCGGCGGTACGAGCTGGAGCGGCAGGGGGACCAGGCGTTCGAGCGGCTCTCCGGCGGGCAGCAGGCGCGCTTCCAGATCCTCCTGCTGGAGCTGGCCGGGACCACGGCGCTGCTCCTGGACGAGCCGACGGACAACCTCGACCTGGAGTCGGCGGAGGCGCTCCAGGACGGGCTGGAGGCGTACGAGGGGACGGTGCTGGCCGTCACCCACGACCGCTGGTTCGCCCGCGCCTTCGACCGGTACCTGGTGTTCGGGTCGGACGGGGTGGTGCGCGAGAGTTCGGAGCCGGTGTGGGACGAGCGCCGGGTGGAGCGGGCTCGATAGGGGTTTTCCGGGGTGCCGCGCCCCCGGACCCCCTGCGGTGCGCCTTCTTTCACCCGTCACTCGGCCGCGGCCGGGGGACGGGCCGTACCGGGGGCGTTTTGACCGGCGCGGGGGAGCGTGGGTATTCTTCTGGTTCGTTATGCGTATTGGCTTGGTCGTTCTCACGCGAGGGGCCACTACGTAGGTTCTCTGGAGCAGTTACCAGTGGCTCGCATACGGGCAGCGTCCCCGGCACTGTGAGCCCAAGCTGCATGATCGCTTCAGGGTGCAATGTTTCTGGACCCCATCCACTGAAGAAGCGAAGGCTACGACCGTGCGTACGTACAGCCCCAAGCCCGGCGACATCACTCGCCAGTGGCACGTCATTGACGCCCAGGACGTCGTCCTGGGCCGTCTCGCGACGACCGCTGCGAACCTCCTCCGGGGCAAGCACAAGCCCGTCTATGCGCCCCACATGGACATGGGTGACTTCGTCATCATCATCAACGCCGACAAGGTTCACCTGTCCGGCAACAAGCGCGAGCAGAAGCTGGCCTACCGCCACTCCGGCTACCCGGGCGGTCTCCGCTCCGTGCGCTACGACGACCTCCTGGCGAACAACCCGGAGAAGGCCGTCGAGAAGGCCATCCGGGGCATGATCCCCAAGAACTCCCTGGGCCGTCAGATGCTTTCGAAGCTGAAGGTCTACTCGGGCGACCAGCACCCCCACGCTGCCCAGCAGCCGGTGCCGTTCGAGATCACCCAGGTCGCGCAGTAGTTCCGGCCACCACACCCCCTAAGACAGAAAAGAATCTGAGGAGCATCGTGGCCGAGACCACTGTCGAGACCCCCGTCGAGGGCGAAGAGACCTACGCGGAGGTCACCACCTTCGAGTCCGAGGTCCCCGTCGAGGGCGAGTACACCACCGAGTCCCTGGCGTCCCGCTTCGGCGACCCGCAGCCGGCCGCCGGCCTGGGCCGTCGCAAGAACGCCATCGCCCGCGTCCGGATCGTCCCGGGCACCGGCAAGTGGAAGATCAACGGGCGTACGCTCGAGGACTACTTCCCGAACAAGGTCCACCAGCAGGAAGTCAACGAGCCCTTCAAGGTGCTCGAGCTCGACAACCGCTACGACGTCATCGCCCGCATCTCGGGTGGCGGCGTGTCCGGCCAGGCCGGCGCCCTGCGCCTCGGCGTGGCCCGTGCGCTGAACGAGGCGGATGTCGAGAACAACCGCCCGGCGCTGAAGAAGGCCGGCTTCCTCTCCCGCGACGACCGTGCGGTCGAGCGCAAGAAGGCCGGTCTCAAGAAGGCCCGCAAGGCCCCGCAGTACAGCAAGCGCTAAACCGCGCCTGCCGCCTGTACGGCTCTCGTCCGCCCCGGCAGCACTCTTGGTGCTGCCGGGGCGGCGTTGTTTTTGACACCAGTGGTGGGCGCCCGGGTGCGGCGCCGGTGGATCTCAATGGAGGACAGCAGTGGGACGACTCTTCGGCACGGACGGTGTACGCGGCGTGGCCAACGCCGATCTGACGGCTGAGCTGGCGCTCGGCCTCTCGGTCGCGGCGGCTCACGTACTGGCCGAGGCGGGGACCTTCGCGGGCCATCGGCCCACCGCGGTGGTCGGGCGCGACCCCCGCGCCTCCGGGGAGTTCCTGGAGGCCGCGGTCGTCGCGGGCCTCGCCAGCGCCGGCGTCGACGTGCTGCGCGTCGGCGTGCTGCCGACCCCGGCCGTGGCGTATCTCACCGGCGCGCTCGGCGCGGACCTCGGTGTGATGCTCTCCGCCAGCCACAACGCCATGCCCGACAACGGCATCAAGTTCTTCGCGCGCGGCGGCCACAAGCTCGCCGACGAGCTGGAGGACCGGATCGAGCGCGTCTACGACCAGCACCGCACGGGCGAGCCGTGGCAGCGCCCCACCGGTGCGGGCGTCGGCCGGGTCCGCGCGTACAAGGAGGGCTTCGACAAGTACGTCGCCCACCTCATCGGCGTGCTGCCCAACCGTCTCGACGGTCTGAAGGTCGTCCTGGACGAGGCGCACGGCGCCGCCGCCCGGGTCTCGCCCGAGGCGTTCACCCGGGCCGGGGCCGAGGTCGTCACCATCGGCGCCGAGCCGGACGGGCTCAACATCAACGACGGCTGCGGCTCGACCCACCTGGACCTGCTGAAGGCCGCCGTCGTCGAGCACGGCGCCGACCTCGGCATCGCGCACGACGGCGACGCGGACCGCTGCCTGGCCGTGGACGCGCGGGGCAACGAGGTCGACGGCGACCAGATCCTCGCCGTGCTCGCGCTGGCCATGCGCGAGGCGGGCACCCTGCGCGGCGACGCGGTCGTCGGCACGGTGATGTCCAACCTCGGCTTCAAGATCGCCATGGAGCGCGAGGGCCTCCAGGTGGTCCAGACGGGCGTCGGCGACCGCTATGTGCTGGAGTCGATGAAGGAGCACGGCTACGCGCTGGGCGGCGAGCAGTCCGGCCACGTGATCATCCTCGACCACGCGACCACCGGCGACGGCACCCTCACCGGTCTGATGCTGGCGGCCCGGGTCGCCGCGACCGGCCGCACCCTGGCCGACCTCGCGGGCGTCATGGAGCGCCTGCCGCAGGTCCTGGTCAACGTGCCGGACGTCGACAAGTCCCGGGTGGCCACCTCGGCCGAGCTGACCTCCGCGGTCACCGAGGCCGAGCGCGAGCTGGGCTCCACCGGTCGGGTGCTGCTGCGCCCCTCGGGCACCGAGCCGCTGGTGCGCGTGATGGTCGAGGCCGCCGACATCGACCAGGCACGGTCGGTGGCGGGCCGCCTGGCGGACGTGGTGAAGTCGGCCCTGGGCTAGGACCGGGCGCGTACCTTCGTACGCACGTACGCCCAACGAGCGGGCCCGCCGGGGGAGTTCCCGGCGGGCCCGCTCGTTCTGCGTCTGCCGTCCGGGCGTCAGAGCTTGCGCAGGGACAGCTTCTGGACCTTGTGGTCGGGGCCCTTGCGGACGATGAGGGTGGCGCGCCCGCGGGTCGGGGCCACGTTCTCCACCAGGTTGGGCCGGTTGATGGTCCGCCAGGCGGTGCGCGCGTAGTCGAGCGCCTCCTCCTCGGAGACCTGCGTGTACTTGCGGAAGTACGAGGACGGGTCCTGGAACGCCGTCGCGCGCAGCTTGCGGAAACGGTTCAGATACCAGGTCTCGATGTCCTCGGCCCGGGCGTCCACGTAGACGCTGAAGTCGAAGTAGTCGGCGAGACCGACCCGGGTGCGGCCGTCCTGGCCGGGCAGGGCGGGCTGGAGGACGTTGAGGCCCTCCACGATGAGGATGTCCGGGCGGCGCACGGTCAGCAGCTCGCCGGGCACCCGGTCGTAGATCAGGTGGGAGTAGACGGGCGCGGTGACCTCGTCCTTGCCCGCCTTGATGTCGGCGACGAACCGGGTCAGCGCGCGCCGGTCGTACGACTCGGGGAACCCCTTGCGCGACATCAGGCCGCGCCGCTGGAGCTCGGCCATCGGATAGAGGAAGCCGTCGGTGGTGACCCGCTCCACGCGCGGGTGCTCGGGCCAGCGGGCCAGCATCGCCTGGAGCAGACGGGCCACCGTGGACTTGCCGACGGCGACCGACCCGGCCACTCCTATGACGAAGGGGGTGCCGCGCTGGGCGCTGTGGCCGTTGCCGGAGCCGCCGAGGAAGGTGTTGAGGGCGCCGCGCAGCTCGGAGGTGGCCTGCACGTACAGGTTGAGCAGCTGGGAGAGCGGCAGATAGACGTCGCGCACCTCGTCGAGGTCGATGACGTCACCGAGGCCGCGCAGTCGCTCCAGCTCCTCGGCGGTCAGCGGAAGGGGCGACTTGTCCCGCAGCGCGCTCCACTCGCTGCGGGTCAGGTCGACGTAGGGAGTCGAGTCCGCCCGGCGTTGGGCGCTGCGTGGCGGCGAAGTGATCACAGGCCCATTGTCGTGGCTGGCGGCCGGATGTGGGGGGTGGGGTGGGTCACGCGGCGCACCGCGGGGGCGGGCCGCGGGAGTGGGCCCGTTTCGCGGCCCGGCGGTCGTAGGCTGCCGCCATGTGCGGAATCGTCGGGTACGTGGGAGCGCAGTCAGCGCTCGATGTTGTCATCGCCGGGCTGAAGCGGCTCGAATACCGGGGTTACGACTCGGCCGGGGTCGCGGTCCTCGCCGACGGCGGGCTGGCCGCGGCCAAGAAGGCCGGCAAGCTCGTCAACCTGGAGAAGGCCCTGGTGGACCGGCCGCTGCCGAGCGGTTCCACCGGTATCGGGCACACCCGCTGGGCCACCCACGGCGGGCCGACGGACGCCAACGCCCACCCGCACCTCGACAACGCGGGCCGGGTCGCGGTCGTCCACAACGGGATCATCGAGAACTTCGCGGCGCTGCGGGCGGAGCTGGAGGAGCGCGGCCACGCGCTGGCCTCCGAGACGGACACCGAGGTCGTGGCGCATCTGCTGGCCGAGGCGTACTCCTCGACCGAGGACCTGGCCGAGGCGATGCGGCAGGTGTGCAGGCGGCTGGACGGGGCGTTCACGCTGGTCGCGGTGCACGCCGACGAGCCGGACGTGGTGGTCGGGGCGCGGCGGAACTCCCCGCTGGTGGTGGGCGTTGGAGAGGGTGAGTCCTTCCTCGCCTCGGACGTGGCCGCGTTCATCGCCCACACGCGGTCCGCGATCGAGCTGGGCCAGGACCAGGTCGTGGAGCTGCGGCGGGACGGTGTGTCGGTCACCGACTTCGACGGGGCTCCCGCACAGGTGCGGTCGTACCACGTGGACTGGGACGCGTCGGCCGCGGAGAAGGGGGGCTATGACTACTTCATGCTCAAGGAGATCGCCGAGCAGCCCAAGGCCGTGGCCGATACGCTGCTCGGCCGCATCGACGGCGCGGGTTCGCTGACCCTCGACGAGGTCCGCATCCCGGCGGCGGAGCTGCGCGAGGTCGACAAGGTCGTGATCGTCGCGTGCGGTACGGCGTACCACGCGGGCATGATCGCCAAGCTGGCGATCGAGCACTGGACGCGGATCCCGTGCGAGACCGAGCTGGCCAGCGAGTTCCGCTACCGCGACCCGATCCTCGACCGGCGCACGCTGGTGATCGCGATCTCGCAGTCCGGCGAGACCATGGACACCCTGATGGCGCTGCGGCACGCGCGCGAGCAGGGCGCGAAGGTGCTGGCCGTCTGCAACACCAACGGGTCGACGATCCCGCGCGAGTCCGACGCGGTGCTGTACACGCACGCGGGCCCGGAGGTCGCCGTCGCGTCCACGAAGGCGTTCCTGACCCAGCTGGTCGCCTGCTACCTGGTCGCGCTGTACCTGGGGCAGGTGCGCGGCACGAAGTGGGGCGACGAGATCCGGGCGGTGATCCGGGACCTGGCGTCGATCGCGCGCGACGTCGACCAGGTGCTGGAGACGATGGAGCCGGTGCGGGAGCTGGCGCGCTCGCTCGCGGCCAAGAACACCGTGCTGTTCCTGGGCCGTCATGTGGGCTATCCGGTGGCGCTGGAGGGCGCGCTCAAGCTCAAGGAGCTCGCCTATATGCACGCGGAGGGGTTCGCGGCGGGCGAGCTCAAGCACGGCCCGATCGCGCTGATCGAGCCGGACCTGCCGGTGGTGGTCGTGGTGCCGTCGCCGCGGGGGCGTTCGGTGCTCCACGACAAGATCGTGTCGAACATCCAGGAGATCAGGGCGCGGGGGGCGCGGACGATCGTGATCGCGGAGGTCGGCGACGAGGCGGTGGTGCCGTACGCGGACCATCTGATCCGCATCCCCGCCACGCCGACGCTGCTCCAGCCGCTGGTCGCCACGGTCCCGCTCCAGGTCTTCGCCTGCGAGCTGGCCACGGCGCGGGGCAACGAGGTGGACCAGCCGCGCAACCTCGCGAAGTCGGTCACGGTCGAATGATCATCGGGGTGGGTATCGACGTGGCCGAGGTCGAACGCTTCGGGGAGTCCCTGCGCCGGACGCCGGGCCTCCTCGACCGCCTGTTCGTGGAGGACGAGCTGCTGCTGCCGAGCGGGGAGCGGCGGGGGACGGCGTCCCTGGCGGTCCGCTTCGCGGCGAAGGAGGCCCTGGCGAAGGCCCTGGGCGCCCCGGCCGGACTGCGCTGGACGGACGCGGAGGTGTACGTGGAGGAGAGCGGGCAGCCGCGGCTGCGGGTACGGGGGAGCGTGGCGGCCCGGGCGGAGGAGCTGGGGGTGCGGGGGTGGCACGTGTCGTTGAGCCATGACGCGGGGGTGGCGTCGGCGGTGGTGATCGCGGAGGGGTGAGGGGGGAGGGGGCGGTGTCTGGCCCGGGCTTTGTCTGCGGGTGAGTGGGGGCTGAGCGCGCAGTTCCCCGCGCCCCTGGGGGGTTGTGCTCCTGCGGCGCGGAGGGGGCGGACCCCTCAGGGGCGCGGGGTGGTGGGGGTGTCTGGCCTGGGCTTTGTGTGCGGGTGAGTGGGGGCTGGCCGCGCAGTTCCCCGCGCCCCTGGGGGGTTGTGCTCTTGCGGCGTGGAGGGGGCGGACCGCGCAGGGGCGCGGGGAACTGCGCGCGTAACTGAAGCCGGCCGGCAGACAGACATGGGCCTCTGGAGGGCCTACTCGCGGCCGAGCGGTGGCAACCCCCTGAAGGGGCGCGGGGAACTGCGCGCTCAGCCGAAGCCGGTCTGCGGACAGACACCGGCCCCCGGGACCTCACCGCCATTCCCGAGCCGGTGGCAACCGCCTGAAGGGGCGCGGGGAACTGCGCGCTCAGCCCGAGCCGGCCCGCGGACAGACACCGGCCCCCGGGACCTCACCGCCATTCCCGAGCCGGTGGCAACCCCCTGAAGGGGCGCGGGGAACTGCGCGCTCAGCCCGAGCCGGCCCGCAGACAGACACCGGCCCCCGGGACCTCACCGCCATTCCCGAGCCGGTGGCAACCCCCTGAAGGGGCGCGGGGAACTGCGCGCTCAGCCTGAGCCGGCCCGCAGACAGACACCGGCCCCCGGGACCCCCCCACGCCCGAGCCGGAGGCAACCCGCAGACAACAACCACCGGCCCCCACTGGCACCCCACCCCCGGATTGGGAAGGCTGGCCCCATGCGTATCGCCTACCGCGTCGAGACCGTCCGCGCCGCCGAGCGGGAGCTCATGGCCCGACTCCCTCCCGGCACCCTCATGCAGCGCGCCGCCGCCGGACTGGCCGCCGCCTGCGCGGGGATGCTCGGGCGGGTGTACGGCTCCCGTGTCGTCGTCCTCGCCGGGAGCGGCGACAACGGCGGGGACGCCCTGTACGCCGGAGCCCGCCTGGCCCGCCGCGGCGCGGGCGTCACCGCCGTGCTGCTCGCCCCCGACCGCGCCCACCCCGACGGCCTCGCCGCGCTCCTGCGCGCCGGAGGCCGCGTCACCGACGATCCGTACGACGTACTCGCCACCGCCGACCTCGTCCTCGACGGCATCACCGGCATCGGCGGCCACGGCGGGCTGCGCCCCGACGCCGTTCCGATCGCCCGTGCCGCCCGCGGCTCGAACGCCCTCGTCGTCGCCGTCGACCTCCCCAGCGGGGTCGAGGCGGACAGTGGGGAGGTCCTGGGGGAGGCGCTGCACGCGGACGCGACGGTCACGTTCGGCGCGTACAAGCCGGGGCTGCTGATCGACCCGGCGTACGCGTACACCGGTGCCGTGCGCCTCGTCGACATCGGCCTCGGACCGTACCTCCCCTCCGTCCCGGACTGCGAGGCGCTGCACCACGCCGACGTGGCGCGACTGCTGCCCGCGCCGACGGGTGAGAGCGACAAGTACCGGCGCGGCGTCGTCGGCGTCGTCGCCGGATCCGCGCGGTACCCCGGCGCGGCCGTGCTCGCGGTGGCGGGCGCGCTGCACGGCGGTGCGGGGGCCGTACGGTACGTCGGGCACGCCGCCGACGCCGTCATCGCCCGCTTCCCCGAGACGCTGGTCTCGGCGGGCCCCCCGGCCGGGGCGGGCCGCGTCCAGGCCTGGGTCGCCGGCCCCGGCCTCGGGGACGCCCCCGGGGTGGACGACGTGCTGGCCTCGGACGTTCCGGTCCTGGTCGACGCGGACGGGCTGCGGGGCCTGGACGCGGCGGCGGTACGGGCGAGGACCGCGCCGACGCTGCTCACCCCGCACGCCGGGGAGGCGGCGGCGCTGCTCGGGGTGAGCCGGGCGGAGGTGGAGGGGGCGCGGCTGCGTTCCGTACGCGCGCTGGCCGACCGGTACGGCGCGACCGTCCTCCTCAAGGGCTCGACCACCCTCGTCGCGGACCCGGACGGCCGCACCCCGGTCCGCGTCAACCCGACGGGAACGCCCTGGCTCGCCACGGCGGGCAGCGGCGACGTCCTCTCGGGCCTGGCGGGCTCGCTGCTGGCGGCGGGTCTGGAGGCCCGGGACGCGGCGTCGGCGGCGGCCTACCTCCACGGTCTGGCCGCACGCCGGGCGGCCCGGGGGGCCCCGGTACGGGCCTCGGAGGTGGCGGAGGCTGTGGCGGGGGCGTGGGGGGACGTGCGGGGCTGACTGCGGCCTGGCCTCTGCCGGAGGGGGTTGCCTCCGGCTCGGGCGTGCAGTGGGCCCCCCGGGGGCCGGTGTTCGTCCGCGGGCCGGCTTGGGCTGGGCGCGCAGTTCCCCGCGCCCCTTGGGAGGTTGCCTCCGCTCGGCGGCGAGTGGGCCCCCTGGAGGCCCGTGTCTTTCTGCGGGAACCGCCCGGGTGCCCCCTCACGGTCCGCGCCGGGAAGCGGGCCCGGGGCGTGGCCCCGTCAGGGGGTCCGGGGGCGTAGCCCCCTGGAAACACACCTTCGCCCGCCCGCCCCCGCCCCCGGAGGGTTCAGGGAAGGGGCGGGGCGGGGGAAACACACCCCGCCCACCCGCGCGCCACCCCCACCCCTCACCCCCCACCCGCTTCCCTGACCCCATGACCCCACAACGACCCCCCACCCCCGGCCCCTCCCGCCCCAGACGCACCCGCACCCCCCTCCACCTCACCCTCGCCCTCACCGCCGCCCTCACCCTCTGCGGCGCCGCCTACCCCATCCCCCCGCGCCCCGGCCCCGCCGCCGCCCCCGCCGCCCCGGCCCCCGCCGCGCCCGCCCCCGAGACCACCCCCGAGACCGCCCTCGACGCCCTCGTCCCCGGCGTGCCCCGTGACCCGGGGCAGCCCGCGTACCCCATGGACACCCCGGACCAGGCGCTCCCGCCGCTCGTGTACGAGCCCAGTGCCGCCGAGGAGGCCGTCGAGCCCGCCGCGCCGGGCGCCGGGGTGGAGCGGATCGTCGAGTACGTGCCCGTCAACGAGGTCGGCGTCACCGCGTGCAGCCGGCGGGCCGGGCCGTATCAGCGGCAGGTCGAGCGGTGGCTGAAGCTGGCCGTCGACGGGAAGCAGTCCGCCGCCGACTGCGCCGCGATCCGCCGCTTCCAGACCACCCACGGCATCCGCCCGGACAGCGGCTTCGCCGGGCCCGCCACCTGGGGCACCATGCGGCTGCTGGCCGCCCGGGACCGCCCCGACGCCGCCGGGCGCTGCCCGGCCCGCAAGGCCAGGACCGCCTGCGTCGACCTCGACCGGCAGATCATGTGGGTGCAGAGGGGAGGGAAGGGCAAGGGGAAGGGAGACGTCCTCTTCGGGCCCGTCGCCGTGCGCAGCGGACGGCCCGGCTTCGCCACCCGTACCGGCACCTACCCCGTCTACTGGCGCCACAAGAACCACTGGTCGACCATCTACCACGCCCCCATGCCGTACGCGCAGTTCTTCAGCGGCGGGCAGGCGTTCCACGCCATCTACGACAACATCTACTCCACCGTCGGCTCCCGCGGATGCGTCAACCTGACGTACTCGGACGCCAAGCGGCTGTGGGGCGTCCTGCGCAAGGGTGACCCGGTCCACATCTGGGGCCACAGGCCCGGCGCCTGAGGCGGGGGCGCAGCTCTGAGAGACTGGGCGCGATGACCGCGATGACGCAGACCGTGCACACCCGAGCCCGCGCCGAGATCGATCTGGCCGCCCTGCGCGCCAACGTCCGTGCGCTGCGCGCCCGTACCCCCGGCGCGCAGCTCATGGCCGTCGTGAAGGCGGACGCGTACGGGCACGGCGCGCTGCCCTGCGCCCGGGCCGCGATCGAGGCGGGCGCCGCCTGGGTCGGCACCGCCACCCCGCAGGAGGCGCTCGCGCTGCGGGCGGCCGGGATCGGCGGGCGGATGCTGTGCTGGCTGTGGACGCCCGGCGGGCCCTGGCGCGAGGCGGTCGAGGCCGACATCGACGTGTCGGTGAGCGGGATGTGGGCCCTGCGGGAGGTCACCGAGGCCGCCCGCGCGGCCGGGCGCGTCGCCCGGATCCAGCTCAAGGCCGACACCGGGCTCGGGCGCAACGGCTGCCAGCCCGCCGACTGGCCCGAGCTCGTCCGGGAGGCCCTGGCCACCCCCGAGGTCCGCGTCACCGGCCTCTGGTCGCACTTCGCCTGCGCCGACGAGCCCGGCCATCCCTCCATCGCCGCCCAGCTCACCCTCTTCCGCGAGCTGGTCGCGTACGCCGAGAAGGCGGGGATCGAGCCCGAGGTGCGGCACATCGCCAACTCCCCGGCGACCCTCACCCTGCCCGAATCCCACTTCGACCTGGTACGGACCGGTATCGCCATGTACGGCGTCAGCCCGGCGCCCGAGCTCGGCACCCCGGGCGACTTCGGGCTGCGGCCGGTGATGACGCTCGCCGCGTCCGTGGCGCTGGCCAAGCAGGTCCCGGCGGGGCACGGCGTGAGCTACGGGCACCACTACGTCACCCAGGAGGAGACCAGCCTCGCGCTGGTCCCGCTCGGGTACGCCGACGGCATTCCGCGGCACGCCTCCGGGCGCGGGCCCGTGCTGCTCGGCGGGAAGGTGCGGACGGTGGCGGGGCGGGTCGCCATGGACCAGTTCGTGGTCGACCTCGACGGGGACAGCGTGGAGCCGGGCGCGGAGGCGGTCCTGTTCGGGCCCGGGGACCGGGGCGAGCCGACCGCCGAGGACTGGGCGCGGGCCGCGGACACCATCGCGTACGAGATCGTCACGCGGATCGGTTCGCGGGTACCCCGCGTCTATCTGGACGAGGGCGACGAGAGTACCGACAGCTGAACCCCCGGCGGCCGGATCCGCGGGGGCGGCCACGGGGACCTGGACCACAAGGAGCGGCACGGTGAGCGAGACCAGCACGGGGGACGCGGTGCGGGCGGCCGCGGGCAGCTGGCGCCGGGCGGGTCTGGCCGGCGCGGCGATAGGCGTGGTGGCGGCGGGGGCCGCGGCCGGGGTCGCGGTGGAGCGGCTCACCGTCGGGCGCGGGATGCGCAAGAAGGCGCGTCTGGCGCTGGACGCGACGGGGCCGTACGGCGCGCTGCGCGGTACACCGGGGCGCGCCTACGCCGACGACGGCACCGCGCTCTACTACGAGGTCGACGAGGCCGAGCCGTCCGCCACGGCCCACGGGGCGCGCAAGCGGCGGCTGTTCGGGCGCAAGGCGCCCGCGCCCGTCACCGTGGTCTTCTCGCACGGCTTCTGTCTGAGCCAGGACGCCTGGCACTTCCAGCGGGCCGCGCTGCGCGGGGTCGTGCGGACCGTCCACTGGGACCAGCGCAGCCACGGCCGCTCGGCGCGCGGCGAGGGGCAGACACAGGGCAGGCCCGTCACCATCGACCAGCTGGGCCGGGACCTCAAGGCGGTCCTGGACGCGGCCGCCCCCGAGGGGCCGCTGGTGCTCGTGGGGCACTCGATGGGCGGGATGACGGTGATGGCGCTCGCCGACCAGTACCCGGAGCTGATCCGCGACCGGGTCGTCGGCGCCGCCTTCGTCGGCACCTCCTCCGGCCGGCTGGGCGAGGTCAGCTACGGCCTGCCGGTGGCGGGGGTCACCATGGTCCGCCGGGTCCTGCCCGGGGTGCTCAAGGCGCTCGGTTCGCAGGCGGAGCTGGTGGAGCGGGGGCGGCGGGCCACGGCCGACCTCTTCGCCGGGATGATCAAGCGGTACTCGTTCTCCTCCCGGGACGTGGACCCGGCGGTGGCCCGGTTCGCGGAGCGGATGATCGAGGGGACGCCGATCGACGTGGTGGCGGAGTTCTACCCCGCCTTCGACGACCACGACAAGGAGGCGGCGCTCCAGGTCTTCGCCGAGGTGCCCGCGCTCGTCCTGGCCGGCGACCGCGACCTGGTCACGCCCAGCTCGCACAGCGAGTCCATCGCGGACCTGCTGCCCGACGCCGAGCTGGTCATCGTGCCCGACGGCGGGCACCTGGTGATGCTGGAGCACCCCGAGACGGTCACCGACCGGCTGGCGGACCTCCTGGTGCGCGTCGGCGCGGTGCCGGAGGCGACTAACGTTGGCACGTATGGAAGCACCGCACACCCAGGCCAGTGAGGCCATGACCCGGCTCACCCTCGACTCGCCCGCCGAGATGCAGGAGTTGGGCCGCCGTATCGCGAAACTGCTCCGCCCCGGCGACCTCGTCCTGCTCACCGGCGAGCTCGGCGCGGGCAAGACGACGCTGGCGCGCGGCCTGGGCGAGGGCCTGGGCGTGCGCGGCGCGGTGACCTCCCCGACCTTCGTGATCGCCCGCGTCCACCCCTCGCTGACCGGCGGCCCGGCCCTGGTGCACGTGGACGCGTACCGGCTGGGGGGCGGTCTGGACGAGATGGAGGACCTCGACCTCGACGTCTCGCTGCCCGACTCCGTGGTCGTCGTGGAGTGGGGCGACGGCAAGGTGGAGGAGCTCTCCGACGACCGGCTGCACGTGGTCATCGACCGGGTGGTCGGCGAAACGGACGACGACCGGCGGGTGGTGACCGTCACGGGTCTGGGTACCCGGTGGTCGGGCGCCGGGATCGACGCCCTGTAGCCGTCCGCGGAGGGGCGGGACGCGCGGGAGACGTGCGTTCCGACAAGCGACGTACGTTCCGACAAGCCGTCGGCAAAATGTTGCGCGGGTCCCGCCGACCGTGGTCACATGGGGGGAGAGACCTGGTTAGGTCTACCTAACCACGCCTTCTCCAGGAGCCGGGAGGCCGCCATGACCGTGTCGGAGCGCCAAGCGCAGCCGCGGCGCACGCAGGGTGTGTCCATGAACGATCTGCTGGCCTCCTGCGCGGCGGCGAGCGCCGTCTCGACGCCACCGCGGCGGACGGAGACGGACGCGACCGAGCCGCCCGAGGCGGCGGAACCGGCCGAGAAGAGCGGCGCGCGGCGCGACGCCGCCTGACCCGTATCACTCGTGCGGGTGTTCCTCGCGGTACGTCAGCGGTAGGGCAGGGGTACGTCAGAGGCAGACCAGGGGTGCGTCAGCAGGCCCGCCGACGCGCCCTACGGCACCACGACGATCTTCGAGCCGATCGTGGCGAACGTCCAGAGCGCGTTGCCGTCCTCGCGCTTCATCCGGATGCCGCCGGTGCGCTTGCCCGGGGCGGGGCTGGCCAGCTTGCCGTCGACCGCCGCGCTGAAGCCGATGGTCACGGAGTCCACGGTGGCGAACCGCACCACGTGCTCGATCGGCACGCCGTCCGAGCCGGGGACGGAGGCGGCGCGCGAGGTCACCGCGTAGTTGCCCGGCTTGGGGCTGACCGTCGACGGCATGACCTCGAAGGTCTTGGGCGGCAGGCCCTTGAGGGTCTTGGTGCCCACCAGCCAGACGCGCTTGGCGCCCAGCGAATAGACGACGCGCGGCCCGACGCCCGAGTTCGGCGGCAGCGCCGCCGGGTTCTTCGCGGGCGACTTCCCCTTGGGCGTCGCCGTGGACGCGCTCGGGGCGGGCGAGACGGTGGTGCCGGGAGCTGCCAGATCGGCCTTGGAGGGGGCGTTCGCCGACGCCTGATAGGCGAGGAAGCCGACCACCGCGAGTGCCGCCGCGGTGAGCCCGGCCACAAATCCCGAGCTGCTCCTTGCCACCTGGCTCGCCCCTTTCGTCCGTACCGGCCGCAAGACGTACAAGCCTGCGGTCATATCTGCGGCTGACGGTAGCAGCCGGTGGCGGCGGGGGCGGGACGCCGTGCCCCCGGCGCCGTGGCCGTAGGCTGTTCGCGTGCTCTTGCTCGCCGTTGATACCGCCACTCCCGCCGTGACCGTCGCCCTGCACGACGGCACCGACGTCGTCGCCGAGACCAGCCGGGTGGACGCCCGCCGCCACGGGGAGCTGCTGCTGCCCGCCGTCCACCAGGTGCTCGCGGAGGCCGGGCTCACGCTCGACGCCGTGACGGACCTGGTCGTCGGCGTCGGCCCCGGCCCCTACACCGGACTGCGCGTCGGCCTGGTGACGGCCGCGACCTTCGGCTCCGTGCTCGGCGTGCCCATCCACGGCCTGTGCACGCTCGACGGCCTCGCCTACGCCTCCGGTATCGAGGAGCCGTTCGTGGTGGCCACCGACGCGCGCCGCAAGGAGGTCTACTGGGCCCGCTACGAGGATTTCCGCACCCGCGCGGGCGAGCCGTCCGTGGACCGCCCCGCCGACATCGCCGAGCAGGTCGCCGGGGTGCCGGCGGTCGGCGCCGGCGCGCTGCTCTACCCCGAGGTGTTCACCGACGCGCGCGGCCCCGAGCACCAGTCGGCTGCGGCGCTCGCGTCGCTGGCCGCCGAGCGGCTCGCGGCGGGCGAGGCGTTCCTGCCGCCCACACCGCTGTATCTGCGCCGCCCGGACGCCCAGGTGCCCAAGAACTACAAGGTGGTCACCCCGCGGTGAGCGTGGTGCTCCGCGAGATGCGCTGGTGGGACATAGCACCGGTGCTCGCGCTCGAACACGACCTGTTCCCCGAGGACGCCTGGTCGGCGGGGATGTTCTGGTCGGAGCTCGCGCACGCCAGGGGGCCGGGCGCCACCCGCCGCTACGTGGTCGCCGAGGACGCCTCGGGCCGGCTGGTCGGCTACGCGGGCCTCGCGGCCGCCGGCGGCCTCGGTGACGTCCAGACCATCGCCGCGGCCCGCGACCAGTGGGGCACGGGCCTGGGCGCCCGGCTCCTGACCGACCTGCTCAAGCACGCCACCGCCTTCGAGTGCGACGAGGTCCTGCTCGAAGTGCGGGTCGACAACACACGGGCCCAGAAGCTGTACGAGCGCTTCGGCTTCGAACCCATCGGATTCCGGCGGGGCTACTACCAGCCGGGCAACGTGGACGCGCTCGTGATGCGCCTGATCGTCCAGGAACACGACCGAGAAACAGAAGAGACTGAGTGATGGCTGACGAACCGCTGGTACTCGGCATCGAGACCTCCTGCGACGAGACGGGCGTCGGCATCGTGCGCGGCACGACGCTGCTCGCCGACGCCGTCGCGTCCAGCGTGGACACCCACGCCCGGTACGGCGGTGTGGTGCCCGAGATCGCCTCGCGCGCGCACCTGGAGGCGATGGTTCCCACCATCGAGCGCGCCCTGAAGACGGCCGGGGTCTCCGCCCGGGACCTCGACGGCATCGCGGTGACGGCCGGCCCCGGCCTCGCGGGCGCGCTGCTCGTCGGCGTCTCGGCCGCCAAGGCCTACGCGTACGCCCTGAACAAGCCGCTGTACGGGGTGAACCACCTGGCCTCGCACATCTGCGTGGACCAGCTGGAGCACGGGCCGCTGCCCGAGCCCACGATGGCGCTGCTGGTCAGCGGCGGCCACTCCTCGCTGCTGCTGGCGCCGGACATCACCGCGGACGTGCGCCCCATGGGCGCGACGATCGACGACGCGGCGGGCGAGGCCTTCGACAAGATCGCGCGCGTGCTCGACCTGGGCTTCCCCGGGGGTCCGGTCATCGACCGGCTCGCCAAGGAGGGCGACCCGGCGGCGATCGCGTTCCCGCGCGGCCTGAGCGGCTCGCGCGACCCGGCGTACGACTTCTCCTTCTCGGGGCTGAAGACGGCCGTGGCCCGCTGGATCGAGGCCAAGCGCAACGCGGGCGAGGAGGTGCCGGTCCGGGACGTGGCCGCCTCCTTCCAGGAGGCCGTGGTCGACGTGCTGACCCGCAAGGCGGTCCGGGCCTGCAAGGACGAGGGCGTGGACCATCTGATGATCGGCGGCGGCGTCGCGGCCAACTCGCGGCTGCGCGCGCTCGCCCAGGAGCGGTGCGAGAAGGCCGGCATCCGGCTGCGGGTGCCGCGCCCCGGGCTGTGCACCGACAACGGCGCGATGGTGGCGGCGCTCGGCGCCGAGATGGTGGCGCGCAACCGGCCCGCCTCGGACCTCGACCTGTCGGCGGACTCCTCGCTGCCGGTGACGGACCCTCATGTGCCGGGCACCCAGGGCCACGGGCACGCGCACGACCACGACCACGTGCACGAGGTCAGCAAGGAGAACCTGTACCCGTGACGGTCGCGCTGATGTGGGAGGCGCGGGCGGTGGAGGGCCGGGGCGGGGAGCTCCTCGCCTGGGCCCGCGCGCAGACCCTGCCGTACGCGCCGGTGCGCCGCGAGGTCTTCGCGGCGCCGCAGGACCGGGTGCTCGTGATCACCTGGTGGGACGCGGCGTACGACGCGGAGCTGCCCGAACTGCCGGAACCGGACGGGGAGTTGGTGGCCAGGGCGGTCCACCGCTGGCGCTTCGAGTCACTCGGCGTGGAACCTCCGGCCTGAATTCCGCATCGATCTGTACGCAGAGGGCGTATCGGTCGGCAGTTCGGACGGTTGGTTCACAGTGGGTAAGAAGAGCGTGGCGGCGGCGGTTCTGGTCCTGTCCGGGGTGCTGTCGGCCACCGGCTGCTCCTCGTCGGACGGCGGCTCCGGGGCCGCCCCGCGGAAGAGCGGCGGTACGTCCGCCAGGCCCTCCGCGCCGGCCTCCGCCCCCGCCCCGGGCGCCCAGGACGGGGTGGCGAGCGCGGCCGCGTACCGCAAGTGGGGTCTCAAGCCCCTGCCCGAGGCGCCCGCGCCGCCCGCGCGCAAGCCGGTGCGGGCGAAGCCGGGCGAGGTTCCGGTGATCAGCGACATCCCCACCAAGGAGAAGGTCGTCTTCGTGACGTTCGACGACGGGGCCGAGAAGGACCCCAGGTTCGTCGACATGATGCGGGACCTCAAGGTCCCCTTCACGATGTTCCTCACCGACGCGGCCATCAGCGCGGACAAGGGCTACTTCAAACCGCTCCAGCAGCTCGGCAACGCGATCCAGAACCACACCCTGACCCACCCCAACCTGCGCACCGAGTCCGGCGCCCGGCAGCAGCACGAGATATGCGGCCAGCAGGAGAAGCTGGCCAAGGAGTACGGCAGGGCGCCCCGGCTCTTCCGGCCGCCGTACGGCAACTGGAACGAGGGCACGCGCGCGGCGGCCAAGGCGTGCGGCGTCCAGGCGATCGTGCTGTGGCGCGAGTCGATGCAGATCCAGAACATGCAGTACCAGCGGGGCGACAAGAAGCTGCACCCCGGCGACGTGATCCTGGCCCACTTCCGCGGCAGGAGCGAGCTCAAGGGCCACACGATGACCGAGATGACGGCGAACATGCTCCGCCACATACAGGAGCAGGGCTTCGCGGTGGCCCGCCTGGAGGACTACGTCTGAGCCCGGCCGCGCGGGCCCCGGAAGGCACCCCGGCGGGCGCCGCGGGAGACTCCGGAAAAAAACTTCGGGGAAAATTCCCGAGCGGTGTCGAATCCGGGCCCGGCCGTTCGACGTAGGGGTGAGAGGCGGGGAACGGCCCCGCAGCCACCCTCCGGACCACGGTCCGGACGCACCGAGGAGAACACCATGCCGCGCTACCTGTCGATGGTCCGTATCAACGAGGCCGACGCCCCCGCCGAGGGCCCCAGCGCCGAGCTGATGCAGCGGATGGGCGCCCTGATCGAGGAGATGACCAAGGCCGGCGTCCTGCTCGACACCGCCGGGCTCACCCCCACGGCCCAGGGCACCCGGGTCACCTGGTCGGGCGGAAAGCTCTCGACGACCGACGGGCCGTTCACCGAGTCCAAGGAGGTCGTCGGCGGCTACGCGCTCATGCAGTGCAAGGACATGGCCGAGGCGATCGAGTGGGCCAAGCGGTTCCTGACGATCCACGAGGAGCACTGGACGGTCACCTCCGAGATCCGCGAGATCTTCGAGGGCTGACCGTCGGGGCCGACCGTCCGCGTACGACGGCGTGCCCGGCGGACGGCGATTGCCGCCGGGCCGCGCGGGTGTTCTCATGACTGCCCGTGAGCACAGAAAAGGACGCCGTCGAGGCCGTCTTCCGGATCGAGGCCCCGCGCGTCATCGCCGCCGTCACGCGGATCGTGCGGGACGTCGGCATCGCCGAGGAGCTGGCGCAGGACGCGCTGGTCGCCGCCCTGGAGCGGTGGCCGGAGACAGGAGTCCCGGACAACCCGGGCGCCTGGCTCACGGCCACCGCCAGGCACCGGGCCGTCGACCTGGTGCGCCGCCGCGAGAGCTACGCGCGCAAGCTCGCCGAGATCGGCCGCGACCTCGACGAGGCGGTGACCGCGCCGGAGTTCGCGGCGGCCGAGGAGCCGGACGCGATCGACGACGACCTGCTCCGGCTGATCTTCACCGCCTGCCATCCGGTGCTCTCCACCGAGGCGCGCATCGCCCTGACGCTGCGCCTGCTCGGCGGGCTGACCACCGACGAGATCGCCCGCGCCTTCCTCGCCCAGGAGGCGACCGTCGCCCAGCGGATCTCCCGGGCCAAGCGGACGCTGGCGAAGGCGGGCGTGCCGTTCGAGGTGCCGCGGGGGCCGGAGCGCGCCGCGCGGCTCGCCTCCGTCCTCGAAGTCATCTACCTCGTCTTCAACGAGGGGTACGCGGCCACGGCCGGCGACGACCTGGTGCGCCCGGCGCTGTGCGAGGACGCGCTGCGGCTCGTACGGGTGCTGGCGGGGCTCATGCCCGAGGAGCCCGAGGTGCACGCGCTGGCCGCGCTCCTGGAGATCCAGGCCTCGCGCACGGGCGCCCGCACGGACGCCACGGGCGCGCCCGTGCTCCTCGCCGACCAGAACCGCTCCCGCTGGAACCGGCTGCTGATCCGGCGCGGCTTCGCGGCGCTGACCCGCGCGGGTGAACTGGGCGGCGCCCCCGGCCCGTACGCGCTCCAGGCCGCCATCGCCGCCTGCCACGCGCAGGCCGCCTCGTACGAGGAGACCGACTGGGCGGCGATCGCCGCGCTCTACCGCGCCCTGGCGGCGATCGCCCCCTCGCCGGTGGTGGAGCTGAACCGGGCGGTCGCGGTGTCCATGGCCGAGGGCCCCGGGGCGGGCCTGGCGCTCGTGGACGCGCTCGCCGCCGACCCGGCGCTGCGCGGCTACCACCTGCTGCCGAGCGTCCGGGGCGATCTGCTGGAGCGCCTCGGGCGTACGCAGGAGGCGCGCGCGGAGTTCGCGCGCGCCGCGGAGCTGACGCGCAACGCGCGCGAGCGGGAGCTGCTGCGGGCGCGCGCGGAGGGCTGAGCCCGGGGGGCTCGCGGCGGCCGGGGGGGGGCTCCGGGCCACCGATGAGTTTCGCGGAGGGGCCCGGTCTACCCTTCCGAGCCGCCGGTACCCGCCGGACGGCCCGGCCGAGAGGGAGGCAGCAGCCATGTCCGAGCAGTCCGCACGCTCCGAGCAGTCCGCACAGCCCGCGCAGCCCGTCCAGAAGATCACCACGTTCCTGTGGTTCGACGACCAGGCCGAGGAGGCCGCGCGGTTCTACGTCTCCGTCTTCGGCGGCAGCTCGCGGATCATCGAGACCACGCGGTACACGGAGGCGTTCCCCGACCAGGCCGGCACGGTGATGACCGTCGTGTTCGAACTGGCCGGCCAGCAGTACACCGCGCTCAACGGCGGCAAGCAGGACTTCTCCTTCAACGAGTCCATCTCGCTCTCCGTCGACTGCGCGTCCCAGGAGGAGGTCGACGAGCTCTGGGCCAGGCTGACCGCCGACGGCGGCGAGGAGGGCCCGTGCGGCTGGCTGAAGGACAAGTACGGCCTGTCCTGGCAGATCGTCCCGCGCGCCCTGCGCGAGATCCTGTCGGGCGAGGACCGGGAGGGCGTGAACCGGGCGCTCGGGGCCATGATGAAGATGAGGAAGCTGGACGTGGCCGGACTGCGACGGGCGTACGAGGGCGACTGAGCGGGTGGCCGCGCGGGCGCCCGACCGGGAGACCCGGCCGGGGCCGGCGACCGGAGGGCGCGGGCAACCGAGCGGGCGGCGGGGCCTCTTGGCGGCGCCGGTAACCTCATGTCCATGCCGTTCCGCACCCCCCTGCCGCCGCCCCCGCCCCCGGTGGGGATCCGCACCTGGCCCGACCGGGACGCGCTGCTCAGGGACCGCGCGGCGGTCCTGGCGGACCTGGTGGCACGGCAGTTGGGCCCGGGGCGGATCGCGGCCCACTGGGGCTGGGCGGTGCTGCTCGCCACCGGCTGGGCGTTCGTGGGGACGGCCATCATCGCGTTCACCGAGGCGCTGGACGTGCTGTCGGTGCTCTACGGGGCGGTCTGCCTGGTGATCGGACTCGGCGCGCTGGTGCCGACCGCCGTGGCGATCGTGGCGGGCCTGCGCAAGGACGCGCGGATCCGCCGACTCCTGGCGCAGTGGGCCGCGTTGGACCGCCATCCCGCGACCGACGCCGGGCTGCGCGCGCCCGGACTGAGCCTGGCGTGGCTGCTGCCGGGCGGACTGATGTGCGCGGTCGGCCTGTTCGTGTGCGTCACGGTCCCGGCGGCGGCGCGGCCGGGCGACGACACCTACGGCGTGGTGGTGCTGGGGATGGGGCTGGGTCTGGTGTGCTGGCTCACCGGTCTGATCGCCGTCAACAAGGCGCTGTCCCACCGCCGCTGGGCCCTACGGCTCCGGCCCTCCGCGCACCTATCCTGAACGCGCGTACGCACGTCGCACGGTTTCAGGGGGAAGGCGGCAACATGGAATGGTACTGGTGGGTCCTCATTGTCTTCTGGATGGGAGGCTTCGGCTGGGCCGCCGACACGGGCCGCACGGCCCTGCGCACCCGCCACGAGCGCCGGCTGGAACGCCTGGAGGCGGCCCGGTGCGAGCGCCTCGCCCTGGAGGCCGCCCACCGCCCCCCGGAGCCCGTCTGCGGCTGCGCCCACCACCTCGCCAAGCACGACAAGCAGGGCCTGTGCCACGAGCGCGTCGAGATCCCGGTCGCCTGGGACGAGTCCAAGCAGCCGCTCCGCTTCGAGCCGGGCCGGTGCAACTGCCAGCAGTACGTGGGGCCGCAGCCGCTGTCGCAGGTGTTCGCGGAGGAGCTCACGGACCTGGCGTAGGGGGTACGGACCCGGCCCCCGGCCCGGCGCGGACGCCTTCCCGGGCCGCGGGGGAGCAGAGGCCCGGGGCGTCTACGGACGCCCGGCGGGATGTCCGATCAGCATCGTCGGCGCCCCCGCCACCCGCGTCAGGAACACCGTGGCCGAACCGCGCCCCTGGAGCTTCATCTTGCGGCGCAGCTCCTCCGGCTCCACCGCCGAGCCGCGCTTCTTGACCGTCAGGACGCCCACCCCGCGCTCCCGCAGCAGCGCCTTCAGCTTCTTCATGTTGAAGGGCAGCTCGTCGGTGATCTCGTACGCGGTGGTGAACGGGGACGCGTACGGCTCGTCGCTCGTCACGTACGCGATGGTCTCGTCGATGAGGCGGCCGCCGCACGCCGCCACGACGTCGGCCACCAGATGGGCGCGGATGACGGCGCCGTCCGGCTCGTGGAGGTAGCGGCCCACCGGGCCGACCGGGGGCGACGGGAGCGGGGCGGAGGCCCGGAGCGTGGCCTCGGCGGGCAGGAGCGTGGCACGGACCGCGCCCGGCGTGCGGGTGTGCAGCGGGGCGTGCGCCTGCCCGGACCCCTGCGCCTGCCCGAACCCCTGCGCCTGCCCGAACCAGAGCACCGCCTCCTTCACATCGCCCCCGTCCGAGATCCACTCCGCCTCGGCCTGCGGCGGGACCGTCTCGTGCGGGATGCCGGGGGCGATCTTCAGTGCGGCGAGCGGGGCCTTCAGGGCCGCGCCGATCGCCCAGGACAGCGGCGGGGAGTACGCCTCGGGGTCGAAGACGCGCCCGCGCCCGCCCCGCCGCGCCGGGTCCACGAACACCGCGTCCCACCCCGAGGTGTCCACGTCCGTCACATCCGCGCACCGCACCTCGATCAGCTCCGCGAGGCCCAGCGCCGCCGCGTTCGCGCGGGCGACCTCGGCCGTCAGCTCGTCGCGGTCCACCGCGAGGACGGAGATGCCCGCCCGGGCGAGCGCCAGCGCGTCCCCGCCGATGCCGCAGCACAGGTCGGCCACGCTCCGTACCCCCTGGGCGGCGAAGACGCGGGCGCGGTAGGCGGCCACCGACGCGCGCGTGGACTGCTCGACCCCGTTGGGGGTGAAGAACATCCGGTACGCGTCGTCCGCGCCGAACTTCGCTACCGCGCGCTGCCGCAGCCGCGCCTGGGCCAGGGCGGCCGAGACCAGCTCCGGGGCGTGCGTGCGGCGCAGCCGGGTCGCCAGCGCCAGCTCCTGGGCCGGGTCGTGGTCGCGCAGCGAGTCCAGCAGGCCCGTGCCCTCGGGGGTGAGCAGGGCGCGGAAGGTGTCGAGGTCGTTCACCCGCCCCATTGTGGGCCAGGCGGGGGACGGCGCGCGTGCGGTGTCGGGTGTCGCCTCCGGTATACCGCCCCGCACTGACAGGATGCGGCGGCATGCAGCTTGTACGACAAAAGGAAGAAAATGGGCGCCTTCTGACGAAAGCCCCCCTCCTGGTGTTCGCCGGGCTCGTCGTCGCCGCGCTCGCCTCCGGGTGCGCCTCCGGGGATCCCCACGTGGGCGGACACGGCGGCAGTGCCGCGGCCGGACCGCAGGCCTACGACAGCGCCGCCGCCCGCGCCCTCGCCGGCTACTCCGGCCGCCTCAAGGAGGAGCAGGCCGCCCGGGTGACCGCCGCCAGGAGGTGGAGGCTGGCCAAGGTGCCGCTGACCCCGCCCGCCCCGCCCGCCGTCAAACCGGAGATCACCAACCGGCCCGGCTTCGAGACGGACGGCGGCGACTCGCTGCCGCCGGTCTTCACCACCGTGCCCACCAAGGACCGGATCGTCTTCCTGACCATCGACGACGGCGCCGAGAAGGACCCCAAACTGCTGAAGATGATGCGGGACCTGCGCATCCCCTACAGCGCCTTCCTCAGCGACTACCTCGTCCACACCGACTACCCGTACTTCAAGCGCATGCAGAGCCTCGGGGTCACGCTCAACAACCACACGCTCAACCACCGCTATCTGCCCGGCCTCTCCTACGAAGAGCAGCGGCACGAGATCTGCGGCCAGCAGGACAAGATCGGCACGTGGGCGGGCAAGCGGCCCCGGCTCTTCCGGCCGCCGTACGGCAACTACAACGAGGACACCCTGCGCGCGGCCCAGTCCTGCGGGATCAAGGCGGTGCCGCTGTGGGCGGCCGAGGCGTTCCCGGACCACATGGAGTGGCGCGAGTGGGACCGCGACCTGCACCCCGGCGACATCGTGCTCACCCACTTCCGGGGGCGCGAGGACTGGAAGGGCACGATGCCCGACATGATCCGGCAGGTCATGAAGGTCATCACCGACAAGGGGTACGCGGTGGCCAGGCTGGAGGACTACGTATGACCGGCGCGCACCGGCCGTCGGGCGGTCCGCTGGCCGGTCTGCTGGCGGCCGGTGCGCTGACGGTGTCCTTGCTGGCGGCGGGCTGCGAGCGCCCCGCCGCCCCGATCGAACGGCTCGGCCGCATGGCGGCGACGAAGGTGACCGACGCGCGGCGCGGCTTCCCCCGCCCCGGCGCCCCGGGCCGCCGGCCCTGGCACGTCCGGCCCGACGCGGAACGCACCCCGCCCGCTCCCGGCCCGGCGGCGCCGCCCCGCACCCCGGGGGCGACCGCCCCGGCACCGACGCCCTAGAGACGGCGCGCCACGTTCCTCGCGCGCGGGGGTGACGTTTTCCGGCTTCGCCCTCGCGCGCGCGGGGCGACGTTTCCGGCTCCGCCGCGTGCGCGCGACAGGCCCTCGACCACCCCGTGGACGCGGCGTCACGGCACCCCGCGGGACCCCGCCACGCACCATCCGTCTGGCACTCCGCTTGACCGAGTGCTAACCGCCGTCCTAGTCTCGGCTCTGGCACTCCCCACCGGAGAGTGCCAACACAGCGACGGGCAGGTCCGGCACCCGCGACGACGGATCCACCTGGTCGCCACCTCAGACAGTTAACCCCGTGAGATCTCCGAAGGGGGAGGTCGGATCGTGACGACCGCCAGCTCCAAGGTTGCCATCAAGCCGCTCGAGGACCGCATTGTGGTCCAGCCGCTCGACGCCGAGCAGACCACGGCCTCCGGCCTGGTCATTCCGGACACCGCCAAGGAGAAGCCCCAGGAGGGCGTCGTCCTGGCCGTGGGCCCGGGCCGGATCGAGGACGGCAAGCGCGTCGAACTCGACGTCGCCGTCGGTGACGTCGTGCTGTACAGCAAGTACGGCGGCACCGAGGTGAAGTACAACGGTGACGAGTACCTCGTCCTCTCGGCTCGCGACGTGCTCGCGATCATCGAGAAGTAATTCACCTCGAAGCGAATGCTTCTGAGCTGCGCCCCTGGCCACCCTGCTGACAGCCGGGCGGCGAGGGGCGCAGTTTTCGTATCACCAAGTTTCCGAGAGGGCTGAACCGCTCCCATGGCGAAGATCCTGAAGTTCGACGAGGACGCCCGTCGCGCCCTTGAGCGCGGCGTCAACAAGCTTGCCGACACGGTGAAGGTGACGATCGGCCCCAAGGGCCGCAACGTCGTCATCGACAAGAAGTTCGGCGCCCCCACCATCACCAACGACGGTGTCACCATCGCGCGCGAGGTCGAGCTCGACGACCCGTACGAGAACCTGGGTGCCCAGCTCGTGAAGGAGGTGGCGACCAAGACCAACGACATCGCGGGTGACGGCACCACCACCGCCACCGTGCTGGCCCAGGCGCTGGTCCGCGAGGGTCTGCGCAACGTCGCCGCCGGCGCCTCCCCGGCCGCCCTGAAGAAGGGCATCGACGCGGCCGTCAAGGCTGTCTCGCAGGAGCTGCTCGCCACCGCGCGTCCGATCGACGACAAGTCGGACATCGCCGCCGTGGCCGCGCTCTCCGCCCAGGACCAGCAGGTCGGCGAGCTCATCGCCGAGGCGATGGACAAGGTCGGCAAGGACGGTGTCATCACCGTCGAGGAGTCCAACACCTTCGGCCTGGAGCTGGAGTTCACCGAGGGCATGGCCTTCGACAAGGGCTACCTCTCGCCGTACATGGTCTCCGACCAGGAGCGTATGGAGGCCGTCCTCGACGACCCGTACATCCTGATCAACCAGGGCAAGATCTCCTCGATCCAGGACCTCCTGCCGCTCCTTGAGAAGGTCATCCAGGCCGGCTCCTCCAAGCCGCTCCTGATCATCGCCGAGGACGTCGAGGGCGAGGCCCTCTCCACCCTGGTCGTCAACAAGATCCGCGGCACGTTCAACGCCGTGGCCGTCAAGGCCCCCGGCTTCGGCGACCGCCGCAAGGCGATGCTCCAGGACATGGCCACCCTCACCGGTGCCACCGTCATCGCCGAGGAGGTCGGCCTCAAGCTCGACCAGGCCGGTCTGGACGTGCTGGGCTCCGCCCGCCGCGTGACCGTCACCAAGGACGACACCACGATCGTCGACGGCGGCGGCAACAGCGAGGACGTGGTCGGCCGCGTCGCGCAGATCAAGGCCGAGATCGAGTCCACGGACTCCGACTGGGACCGCGAGAAGCTCCAGGAGCGCCTCGCGAAGCTCGCCGGCGGCGTGTGCGTGATCAAGGTCGGCGCCGCCACCGAGGTGGAGCTGAAGGAGAAGAAGCACCGTCTGGAGGACGCCATCTCCGCGACCCGCGCCGCGGTCGAGGAGGGCATCGTCTCCGGTGGTGGCTCCGCGCTCGTCCACGCCGTCAAGGTCCTGGAGGGCAACCTCGACAAGACCGGCGACGAGGCCACCGGTGTCGCGGTCGTCCGCCGCGCCGCCGTCGAGCCGCTGCGCTGGATCGCCGAGAACGCCGGCCTGGAGGGTTACGTCATCACCTCCAAGGTCGCCGAGCTCGACAAGGGCCAGGGCTTCAACGCCGCCACCGGCGAGTACGGCGACCTGGTCAAGGCCGGCGTCATCGACCCGGTCAAGGTGACGCGCTCCGCCCTGGAGAACGCCGCCTCCATCGCCTCCCTGCTGCTCACGACCGAGACCCTGGTCGTCGAGAAGCCGGCCGACGAGGAGGCCGAGGCCGGTCACGGCCACGGTCACGGCCACAGCCACTGACGTGGTGACGCGCTGACGTCGTACGGAGCCCGACGCCCCACGGCGGCAGGCACCGTACGACGCTGAAGGCCCCCGATCCCGCCACCGGCGGGGCGGGGGCCTTTCCCGTACGTACGCGGGTACGTCTCTCACGCCGAGTGGCGCAGGGCCGCCGCGTGCACCGGGTCCGCGAACGGCTGCCCCGTGGCGAACCGCTCCACCTCGGCCAGCGCCAGATCCGCCATCCTGTGCAGCTCGTTGCCGAGCGAACCGGCGATGTGCGGGGTCAGCAGGACGTTGGGCAGGTCGTACAACGGGCTCTCGCGGGCGGGAAGCTCGGGTTCGGTGACGTCCAGTACGGCGTGCAGGCGCCCGGAGAGCAGCTCGCCGAGCAGGGCCGGTCCGTCCACCAGGGAGCCGCGCGCGGTGTTGACCAGCGTGGCCCCGTCCGGCATCGCGGCCAGCTGGCGCGCGCCGATCATGCGCTCGGTCGCCGGGAGCTGCGGGGCGTGGACGGAGACGACACTGCTGCGGGCGCACAGCTCGTCCAGCGGGACGGTTTCCACCCCCAGCCGGGCCGCCTCGGCCGCGTCGACGTACGGGTCGTGGAGCAGCACCCGGAAGTCGAAGGGGCGCAGCAGCTCGATCACCCGGCGGCCGATCCGCGAGGCGCCGACGAGACCGACCGTGCGGTGGTAGTTGCCGGTGCCGTCACCCTCGCGCAGCCAGTCGTGCGGGGCGCGCAGCTCCGCGTACCGCTGGGCCGAGGCCAGCACGCGCTTGCCCGCGAAGAGGATCGCGGCCAGCGTGTACTCGGCGACCGGCAGCGCGTTGGCCGCCGCCGCCGAGGTCACGGCGATGCCCCGCTCCCAGCACGCCTCGGTGACGTGGTGCTTCACCGACCCGGCGGCGTGCACGACGGCCCGCAGCCGGGGCGCCGAGGCCAGCACCTCGGCCGTGAGCGGCGGCGCGCCCCAGCAGGTCAGCAGCACCTCGGCCTCGGCGAGCGCCGCCGCCACGGCCGGCGGGGGCGCGAGGAGTTCGTGGGCGACGAGGTACGGGTCGGTCCTGGCGAGCGCGGCGAGACGGGCGCGGTGCCGCTCGGTGAACAGCCGCTCGGCGATCCCGGGGCCCATGGCGAGGAGGACGGCGGGTCGGTTGTCAGTGGCGTGGTGCATGGTGGAACTCGGGCTCCTCACGGGGGCGTTGTCCAGGGGTAACCGGCCGCGGGTCCTTCCGGTCACTTGACGCTGCCCGCCGAGAGGCCCGCCTTCCAGTGCCGCTGGAGGGCGACGAAGGCGATGACCAGGGGGAGGACGGCGAGGAGGGAACCGGTGACGACGAGGGGGTAGAACGAGGGCTCGGCATGGGTGTTGGAGTTCCACGCGTACAGACCGAGGCTCAGCGGGAAGAGCTTCTGGTCCGAGAGCATCACCAGGGGGAGGAAGAAGTTGTTCCAGATCGCGGTGAACTGGAAGAGGAACACGGTGACGAACCCCGGCATGACCATCCGCAGCCCGATCGACCAGAAGGCGCGCAGTTCGCCCGCCCCGTCGATCCGTGCCGCCTCCAGCGCCTCGTCGGGGATATGACTCGCGCTGAAGACGCGGGAGAGGTAGACCCCGAAGGGGTTCACCAGGACGGGGACCAGCACCGACCAGTAGGTGTTGACCAGCCCGGTCCTGCTGGCGAGCAGATACATCGGCAGCGCGAGCGCGGTGGACGGCACGAGCACCCCGAGCAGCACCACCGCGAACAGCTTCTCCTTGCCCCGGAAGTCGTACTTGTCGAAGGCGTACCCGGCGGCGACGCTGATCAGCGCGCAGACCAGCGCGCCCCCGCCCGCGTAGAGCAGGGAGTTGAGGTACCAGCGCAGATAGACACCGTCGTTGTAGGCGACCAGCTCGGAGAGGTTGCGGCCGAGGTGGAAGCCCTTGGCGCCCTTGAGGGAGAAGGCGTCGCCGGTGAGCAGTCCACCGGTGTCCTTGGTGGCGGCGGTGACCAGCCAGAGGAGGGGGAAGAGCGTGTAGAGGGCGGAGAGGAGCAGGATCCCGTTCACGGCGGCCCTGGAGAACCAGCGGCCGGGGCCGGGCGCGCCCGTGGTGGCCGGGGACGTCATGTCCGCGCCCCCTTCCGGGTGGTGAGGCGGGTGACGGCGAAGGAGAGCAGCGCCGCGGTGAGGGCGAGCAGGACGGCGGCGGCCGCGGCCAGGCCGTAGTCGTTGCGGGCGAAGGCGGCGGTGTAGGCGTACAGGGTGGGCGTCCAGGTGGAGGTGACCGCCGAGCCGGAGCCCTGGTTGAGGATGAGCGGCTCGGTGAACAGCTGGAGCGAGCCGATCACGGTGAACAGGGCCACCATCCCGAGCGAGGTGCGGACGAGCGGGACCTTGATGCTGAACGCGGTGCGCCAGGCGCCCGCGCCGTCCACGGTGGCCGCCTCCAGGACGGACCGGTCGATGGCCTGGAGAGCCGCGTAGAAGATCACCATGTTGTAGCCGAGCCACTCCCACAGCGCGATGTTGACCACGGAGGGCAGGGCCCCGTCGGGGGAGAAGAAGCTGAAGCCGACACCGCCCGAGTCCATGGCCCGTACGACCGGGCTGAGCCCGGGGGTGTAGAGGTACACCCAGATCAGCGCGGCGATGATGCCGGGCACGGCGTGCGGCAGGAAGAGCGCCAGCTGGAAGAAGCGGCGGGCCCGGGCGAGCCCCGAGTCGAGCAGCAGGGCCAGGGCGAGCGCCCCGCCGACCATCAGGGGGATGTAGAGGGCGCAGTAGCCGAGCAGGATCCAGAAGCCGTCGCGGAAGGCCTTGTCGCCCAGAGCGGCCGTGTAGTTGTCGAGTCCGCTGAAGACGGACTCGGCGCCGCCGAACCCGAGCCCCGACTGCTTCTCGGTGAACAGGCTCAGCCAGAGGGCGTATCCGACCGGTACCGCCGTCACCGCGGTGAACAGCATGAAGAAGGGGATGAGCAGGACGCCCGCGGCGGCGCCGGTACGGCGGGGGTTGCGGTGGGTGGTGCGGCGCGTGGTGCCGGCCTTCGCCGCCACGGTCAGCCCTCGACCTTCAGCCCGCGCTTCTTCAGCTCGGCCACGGTGGCGTCATGGGCCGCCCGTACCGCTTCCTTGAGGGTGACCGAGCCGCCGGGGACCTTGCCGAACCGGTCCTTGAGCGTGGTGTTGGTGGTGCCGGTGGCCGGGCCCCAGCTCCAGCGCGGGTTGATCGAGGCGCCGGCCTCGTCGAAGAGCCGGTAGATGTCCTGGCCGCCGTAGAACCCGGCGTCGAAGGCCTTCTTGGCGGCCGGGCGCAGCGCGACGTCGGCCGGGAAGGCGCTCGACGTGCCCGGGGCGATCCGCGCCCTGACGCCCTCCTCGGTGGTGGACATCCAGGTGGCGAACTCGACCGCCGCCGCGGCCTTCCCGCTCCCCTTGGTCACCGCCCAGGCGGAGCCGCCGAGCATGCCGCTGGCGGGTCTGCCGTCCCAGGTGGGCACGGGCGCGACGCCCCACTTGCCGCTCTGGTCGGGCAGGGTCGACTTCAGGACGCCCGCGCCCCAGGAGGCGCCGAGGTAGCCGACGGTCGAGCCGTTCTCGAGGGCGGCCGTCCACTCGGGGCTGAAGGAGACGGCCGTCTGGACGAGCTTGTCGTCGATCAGCCCCTGCCAGTAGTCGGCGACCTTCCCGGTGGCGGCGTCCGAGGTGTTCAGCTTCCAGGTGTCGCCCTCGGCCTTGAACCACTGGGCGCCCGCCTGCCAGGCCATCGCCTCGAAGGTGGTCGGGTCGTCCGGCATGAAGGTCGCGATCCGCGCCCCGGGGTCGGCCTTCTTCGCCTTCTCGGCGGCGGTACGGAACTCCGCCCAGGTCTTCGGCACCTCGATCCCGTTCTCGGCGAAGAAGTCCTTGCGGTAGAAGTACGTCTGGGGCGCGGCGTCGAACGGGACGGCCCAGCTCTTCCCGCCCAGCGTGGTGAGGTCGACCGCCTGCGGCAGGAACTTCTTCCGCACGTCGTCCGTGAGGTACGGGCCGATGTCCTGGAGCGCGCCCTGGCTGACGAACTCGGGCAGCATCGGATACTCGACGGCGACCAGGTCGGGGCCGTTGCCCGCCTTCACCGCGTTGGAGATCTTGGCGTAGCCGCCGGCGTTCCCGGACGGGATCTCCTCGAACCGGACCCGGATGTTCGGGTGCGAGGAGTTGAAGGCGTCCACGACGTCCTTCGACCCCTTCTGCCACGCCCAGAAGGTCAGGGTGACGGGCTTGTCGGCGGTGCCCTTGCCGCCCGCGCCGGAGGATTCCTCGTCACCGCCCCCGCAGGCCGTGAGCAGGGCGAGGGCGGTGACCGCGGAGACGACGGCGGTCGATCTGGTCCAACTGCGGTTCACGGAACGGCTCCTGGACGTGAGGGGACGAGGCGATGGCCGCGATCCTTGAGCCGGTCCTGACCGAAGTCAAGAGCGAAAGTTCGAATGATCGAAAAATGATCGAAACGAGGTGGGGAGGGGTTAGAGGTCTAGACCACTAGCCGTTCCGGGGTTCTGGAAGGGCGGCGGGGGAGGCGACGGGGGAGGCCGCGGCGGCGGGCGTGCCCGGCCGCGGCGCCCCGCACGAGGACCGCACCCGCAGCCGGGGCAGCAGGTCCACATGGCGGCACGGCTGCGGCTCCCCGCCCGGCCCGGCCGTCGCCCCGCGCAGCCGCTCGACCAGGAGCTGCGCCGCGTACCGGCCCACCTCGTGCTTGGGCGGCGCCACGGCCGTCAGGGGGGTGTCCGCGAGCGCCGCCACCTCGTCGTCGTAGGCCACGAGCGCCAGGTCCCGCGGCACCCGGATCCCGAGTTCGCCCAGGCGCTGGGCGATCCGGATCGCGTCGACGTCGTTGTGGACCAGGGCCGCCGACGCCACCCCGGCGCGCACGGCCGTGGCCAGCGCCCCCACCGCCGCCTCGAACCCCGCAGGATCCGCCTCTGCCGGGACCGAGTCGATCACCGGGTGCGACGCCGCGAGCCCGAGCGCGTCCAGCGCCTGGCGGTATCCCGCGCGCACCGCGAGGGCCGTCGGGCTGTCGGCCCGCGCCACCAGGAGCGGCGCCCGGTGCCCGAGCCCGGTCAGATGGCGTACGGCGAGGAGCACCCCGTGCCCGTGGTCCGAGCAGACCCGGTCCAGGTCGTCCAGGGCCCCGCCGGGCACCCCGCGCCGCTCCAGGAGCACGGTGGGGACGGGGAGTTTGGTGATCCACCGTCCGTGCTCGGCCGGGTCGTGCGGCTCCTTCCAGCCCGGGGCGACCAGCAGCCCCTCGGCCCCGGCCGCCAGCAGCCCGGCCGCGCGGGCCGCGTCCTCCTGCGGGCGGTAGTCGGAGATCCGCAGGATCAGCCGCGCCCCGGCGGCGGCCGCCGCTTCGTGCGCTCCCCGGATGACCTCGGCGAAGTAGTAGGTGGCGTTGGGCGCGATCATGCCGAGCACCAGCTCGCGACCGCCCGGGCCGCCGGGCGCGGACACCCCGGGCGCGCCCTCCTGGTGCGGCCAGGAGACCTTGCCGTGCACCCGGTCGAGCAGCCCCCGTACGGCCAGCGCCTCCACGTCCCGCCGCACGGTCACGGGGGAGACGCCCAACTGGCCCGCGAGGTCGGAGACCCGGGCCGAGCCGCGCCGGCGCACCAGCTCCAGCAGTCGGTCGTGACGTTCGGCGGCACTCTCTCGCACGGCGGCAGTCCCCCTCGCAGTGTGGCGCGCGTCCGGCGTACGCCTGGCACGCGTACGGCCCGCGCGGGTCGGCGCGTTGCCCCTGGTGACCCGCGCTGGTGCGCGGTGAGATGCCCGGGACCGGTCTCCCGGGCCCATGACCCTAATGCACGGTGATCGAACGCCGGGAGTTTCGATCAATCGGTCCGATTCCCTTGACGCTCGATCAGCCCCCGCCCTACATTCCGGACGCCCGAACCGGCCCCGGGCGACGGGGGAGCACGCACATGCCGACACCGCCACGGTCCCCGGGACAGCCGTCCGTACCGGCTGAGCCATCCCTGCCGGCCGAGCCGTCCGTACAGACCCGACCGTCCGCACCGCCACCGGCCGGGCCACCACCGGCCGAGCTGCCATTACCGGCCGAGCCGTCCGCACGGACGCGTCCGTCCGCACCGACCCGACCGTCCGTACGGACGCGACCGTCCGCACGGACGCGACCGTCCGTCCCGGCCCAGCCGTCCGCACCGGCCCGGCCGTCCGCACCGCCACCCCCCAAGAACCACGAGCTCAGCCCGTACACCGGCTGGACCCGTGACCACTGGGAGCGCGAGGCCGACCGGCTCCTGCTCGCCGTACGGCCCTACGCCTCACCGCGCCACGGCCTGATCAACCTGCCCGGCGACCGCCCGAGCCGGTCCGGGCCCCGCTCCGACGGCCTCGAAGGGTACGCCCGCACCTGGCTCCTCGCCGCGCTGCGGATCGCGGGCGCGCGCGGCGACGACCCGCACGGCCACCTCGGCCGCTACGCCGAAGGACTGGCGTCCGGGACCGAACGACCGCTGTCCATCGGGGAGTTGGGCAGCGGCGACCCCGACTCCTGGCCCCGCATGGCCGAGGTGCGCCAGGCCGTCGTCGAGTCCGCCTCCGTCGCGCTCGGGCTGCGCCTCACCCGCCCCTGGCTGTGGGACGGGCTGGACGACCGCGTGCGCCAACGCGTCGTCGACTGGCTGCTGCCCGCGCTCGGCCCCTCGCCCGTCGACAACAACTGGTGGTTCTTCGGCCTCACCGTCGCCGGATTCCTCCAGGACGCCGGCATCGAGACCGACCGCGCCTCGGCCACCGTCGAACGCGCGCTGGAACACGTCGACCAGTGGTACCTCGGCGACGGCTGGTACAGCGACGGCCCCCACCGCTCCTTCGACCACTACAACGGCTGGGCTCTCCACTTCTATCCCGTCCTGCACGCTCATCTGGGTGACAACCGGGAACTCCTCGACCGGTACGGGCCGCGGCTCCACGCCCACCTCGACGGCTACACCCGGATGTTCGGCGCCGACGGCGCCCCCCTGCCCTACGGCCGCTCCCTCACCTACCGCTTCGCCGCCGCCGCGGCTCCCTGGCTCGGCGCGCTCACCGGCCACACCCCGCTCACCCCCGGCGCCACCCGCCGCCTGGCCTCCGGGGCGCTGCGGTACTTCACCGACCGCGGGCCCGGCCGGGGCGCCACCGACGAGCGGGGTCTGCTCACCCTGGGCTGGCACGGCCCCTACCCGCCGATCGTGCAGGGCTACTCGGGCCCGGCCTCGCCGTACTGGGCGGCGAAAGGGTTCCTCGGTCTGCTCATGCCGCCGGAGCACCCGGTGTGGACAGCGGTGGAGGAGCCGCTGCCGGCGGAGCGGGCGGACGCGGTGAGGGTGCTGGGCCCGCCCAACATCCTGATCCAGTCCACCGTTTCGGACGGTCTCGTACGCCTCCACAACCACGGCAGCGACAACCATGTCGGGGCCGAGGAGGACCCCTGCTACGCCCGGTTCGCGTACTCGACCCGTACCGGACCGGCCTCGGGCGCGGTGCGCGACAACCACTTCGGGCTGGTCCTGGACGACGGCACGGTCACCGCCCGGGGGCCCGCCGAGCCCGTGGGCCACGGACCGGGGTGGGCCGCCTCGGCGTCGCGGCCGCTGCCCGGCGTACGGATCGTGTCGGCCACCCTCGTCCACGGCCGCGCCGAGGTCCGCGCCCACCGGGTCGACGGCGCCCCGCCCGGCACCCGGGTGCGCCAGACGGGGTGGGCCGTCACCGGGCCGCGGGAGACCGGGCAGCTGCACGCCGTCTGGGGGTACGAGCCCCACGCGCGCGTAGGAGAGGACGCCGGGTCCACACTGTTCGGTCCGTCCTCCCGTGTCGCGGTGCTCGAAGGGGCCACCGGAGAAGGGCCGTCCGTCTTCGTCGCCCTCGTCTCCCTCACCGGGGAGGAGCACCCGGCCCCGCTGCCGGACCTGGTCACGCGGATCCGCGTCGAGGGTCACACGGTCCGGGTCACCTGGCGGGACGGGACCACGGCCGGCCTCGTCCTCGACGGCGGCCCCGACCCCGGCCCCGACCGTGGGACCGGACCCGGCACCGGACCCGCGACCACGGACGACAAGGGCCTCACTGCGGGCCGTACTTGCGGCCCGTCCGCGAGGTGACCCCGCCCAGCAGGCCGCGCGGAGCCAGCTTCACCACACCCATCAGCGCCTTGTAGCGCGGGTCCGGGATCGACAGCGTCTTCCCGCGCGCGAGGTCGGAGAGCGCCGTCGCCACCAGCTTGTCGGCATCCAGCCACATCCAGCCGGGGATGTTGTCGGTGCCCATCCCGGCCCGCTGGTGGAACTCCGTCCGTACGAAGCCGGGGCACAGCGCCATCAGCCGCACCCCCGACCCGGCCAGGTCGCGCGCCGCGCCCTGGGTGAACTGCACGACCCACGCCTTGGACGCGCCATAGGTGCCGCGCGGCACGAACGCGGCGACCGAGGCGACGTTGACGACCCCGCCGCGCCCGCGCTCGCGCATGCCCTCGGTCGCGGCCGACGTCAGCCGCAGCACCGCTTCGATGTGCACCTTCAGCATCTTGAGCTCGTCGCCCATGGACACGTCCAGGTAGCGGCCCTTGTTGCCGAACCCGGCGTTGTTCACCAGCAGGTCGACCGGCTTGCGGCGCTCGGCGAGCCGGGCCTCGACGGACGCGATGCCGTCCTCGGTGGACAGGTCGGCGGCCAGCACCTCGACCTCCACGCCGTGCCGGTCGTGCAGCTCGGTGGCCTGCTCGCGCAGCCGCTTGCCGTCGCGGGCCACCACGACCAGATCGTGCCCGTCCCTGGCCAGCCGCCGCGCGAACGCGGCCCCGATCCCCGCCGTGGCTCCCGTAATCAGTGCAGTCGTCATAGGCGCACGGTAACGCCCCGCACGTGTCGGCGGTGTGACGGCCCGTGCGCTCAGGAGACCGGCCGGACGGCCTGCCGCTCCAGGTACTTGCGTACGGTCTCGTGGGCCTCCGGGGACATCGCCTCGCCCGCCGCGAGCGTGCGCGGCAGTAGCTCCCGCTCGGTGGTGAACGCCCGGAACCAGAACGCCACCGACACCTCGTGAGCGGGCCGGTGGACGACCTCGATCGCGTCGCCCGCGCGTATAGCGCCCTCCTCCACCACCCGCAGATACGCGCCGGGTGCGCCGGCCCGCGTGAACCGCCTGACCCACCCCTGCTCGCCCAGCGTGCCCGCGAACGTACGGCAGGGGATCCGCGCGCCGGCGACTTCCAGAACGACGTCCGGCCCGATCCGCCAGCGCTCGCCGATCCGGGCGCCGCTGACGTCCAGGCCGCTGGTGGTGAGGTTCTCGCCGAAGATCCCGCCGGGCAGTTCGCGGCCCAGCTCCTTCTCCCAGGCGTCGAGATCCTCGCGCGCGTAGGCGTAGACCGCCTGGTGCTCGCCCCCGTGGTGGCGCTTGTCGCACACGTCGTCGCCCGCGACCCCGCTCGCGCCCACGCCCCTGGGACCCGGCCGGAAGATCCCCACGGCGCCCTCCACCGGGCGCTTGCCGATGCCCGTGAGGCCGCCCTCGGCATCGGTGTACTCGACGAACCTGGCACGGCCCGCGTTGACAGACAGAAGCTTCATGGCGCGCACGCTAACCCGCACTGTCTCAAAGCAGCCACCCAATATCCCGCAGGTCCCCCAAGTACCCCTTATGCTCGATGGGTGATCGAGGCCCGTCATCTCCGCGTCCTGCGCGCCGTCGCCGCCACCGGCTCCTTCTCGGCCGCCGCGCGCGAGCTCGGCTGCACCCAGCCCGCCGTCAGCCAGCAGATGAAGGCCCTCGAAGCGTCCGCCGGCACCCCGCTGCTGATCCGCACCGGCCGGGAGACCCGGCTGACCCAGGCCGGCGAGGTCCTGGTGCGTCACGCCTCCGGCATCCTCGCGGGCCTGACCGCCGCCGAGGAGGAGGTCGCGGCCATCGCGGGGCTGCGCGCGGGCCGGGTCCGGCTCGTCTCCTTCCCCAGCGGCTCCTCCACCCTGGTGCCCAGCGCCCTGGCCGCGCTGCGCGCCGCCCATCCCGGCACCCGTGTCTCCCTGGTCGAGGCCGAGCCGCCGCGCTCGGTGGAGATGCTGCGCGAGGGCGACTGCGACGTCGCGCTGGCCTTCCGGTACGGGGCGGCCAGCACGGAGGAGTGGGACGACCTGGTCGTACGGCCGCTGCTGATCGACCGCCTGGTCGGACTGGTCCCCGACGGCCACCGGCTGGCCGGCAGCGGCACCGTCGACATCCGCGACCTCGCCGACGAGCCGTGGATCGCGGGCTGCCCGCGCTGCCGGCGCCAGCTGGTCGAGGTCTGCGAGGCGTCCGGCTTCACCCCGCGCATCGACTTCGCCACGGACGACTATCCGGCGGTGATCGGCCTGGTCGGGGCGGGTCTGGGGGTGGCGGTGCTGCCGGAGCTGGCCATCGCCTCGGTACGGCCCAAGGGCGCCCGGACCGTCACCGTGGAGCCTGCCGTGGAGCGGGAGATCGTCGCGCTCACCCTGCCCGACCTGGCCAGGGTCCCGGCCGTCGCGGCCACCCTGGACCAGCTCGCCGGGGCCGCCGCCCGCAACTGAGCGGCCGGCGCGGCGCACGGACGCGCGTCACCGGCGCGTGGCGCACACCTCCCGCGCGAGCCGCCCGCGAAGCGCGTGCCGCCCGCCGCGGCCGCGCGGTCCCGGCGCCGCCGCCCGGTGAGGGGCCGGCGGGGCTGCCGTCCGGTGCTGCGCCATCCGGCGCAGGAACGTTTCTGCGAAAGCGGGTCGAGGCCTGGCGCTAGCCGTGCCCCCGGTCGCCCGCCGCTCCCGCGCCCGCCGCCGTCACCAGCCGGTTGCGCGCCCTGCCCATCAGCTCTTCGCGCTCGTCCTCGGTGAGTCCGCCCCACACCCCGTACGGCTCGCGGACCGCCAGAGCGTGCGCGGCGCACTGGGCGCGCACCGGGCAGCGCATGCACACCTCTTTCGCCGAGTTCTCGCGCGCACTCCGGGCCGCGCCGCGTTCGCCCTCCGGGTGGAAGAAGAGGGAGCTGTCGACCCCGCGGCATGCGGCGAGGAGCTGCCAGTCCCACAGATCGGCGTTCGGTCCGGGAAGGCGGGAGAAATCTGCCATTGCTCATGTCCCCTTGAAGCCGTGCCTGAGGTGGATGGGCCGGGTACCCCGGATCACTGGGGTGTACCGACGAACGTACATCTACGGTGTAAGTAGATGTAAATATGACTCATTGCGAATCTAGCCACAGACACCAGAAAAAGGGAAGAAAAGCCGCTAAATGGGGCATACCTCCAAGCGAACGACGGGTGACCCGCGATGCGCGCCCGGCGCACACGCTTCCTCACGTAGAGTGCCGAAGGCGCCCGTCCGACCCGTAACTCTTTCGAGTGACCATCGTTGAGAGTGCGGAGCGGTTGAAAGAACAAGCGCTCGGGCAGGCGTCCGAGAGCGTCAATCGCACAGGTGACGATACGTAACCAGCCTGGAGGCTCAAGGTGACGCGCATCAGCTGCGGAGGGCGGCCATGACATCCGTCCTCGTCTGCGACGACTCCCCGCTTGCCCGAGAGGCGCTCCGTCGCGCGGTGGCTACCGTGCCCGGCGTAGAGCGTGTGACGACGGCGGCCAACGGCGAGGAAGTCCTCCGCCGCTGGGGCGCCGACCGCTCGGACCTCATTCTGATGGACGTACGCATGCCCGGTCTGGGCGGCGTGGAGACCGTCCGGCGGCTGCTGTCCGCGGACCCCGGCGCCCGCATCATCATGCTGACGGTCGCCGAGGACCTCGACGGCGTGGCGCTCGCCGTCGCCGCCGGCGCCCGCGGCTATCTCCACAAGGACGCCTCGCGCGCCGAGCTGCGCGCGACCGTCACCCAGGCGCTCGCCGACCCGACCTGGCGGCTCGCCCCGCGCAGACTGCGTTCGGCCGAGATGGGCGCGGCGCCCACGCTCACCGCGCGCGAGATCCAGGTGCTCGAAGGTATGAGCCACGGCCGGTCCAACGCCGAGATCGGGCGCGAGCTCTTCCTCTCGGAGGACACGGTGAAGACGCACGCCAGGAGGCTGTTCAAGAAGCTCGGCGCCTCGGACCGGGCGCACGCCGTGGCGCTCGGCTTCCGCTGGGGCCTGGTGCGCTGACCGGCCCACGGCGTGGTCGGCCGGATCCCCGTCCGTCGTCGGCGGGCGGGTCCGTCCCCCCACTCCGTGGAGCGGCGTGTGACGCTTCGCGCGCGATGCCGCATCCTTGAAGGTGTGGAGTTCCTCGGGGACGAGTCGGTCGAGCGGGAGGGGAGGGCGCAGGAGATGACTTCCGGCGCACCTGCTCATAACGCTTCAGTGCACAACTACGGGCGCGGTGCCACGGATTCTGCGACGCCGGGGCACGATGGACCGATGCGCGACGACGAGCCAACGGTGATCGGTGCACTCGTTCACCGTGCCGTCGACGGCGACGAACAGGCCACGCACGACCTGCTGGCCCATGTTCACCCGCTCGCGCTGCGCTACTGCCGTACCCGGCTGAACCGCCTGCCGGGTGATGCTCGCCACTTCGTGGAGGACCTCGCGCAGGAGGTCTGCGTCGCCGTGCTCATGGCGCTGCCGCGCTACCGGGACACCGGGCGGCCCTTCGAAGCCTTCGTGTTCGCCATCGCCTCCCACAAGGTCGCCGACCTCCAGCGGGCGGCGATGCGCCACCCCGGCTCCACGGCGGTGCCCTCCGACGAGATGCCCGAGCGGCCCGACGACTCGCTCGGCCCCGAGGAGCGCGCGCTGCTCAGCAGCGACGCGGAGTGGGCCAAGAAGCTCCTCGCCAACCTGCCGGAGAACCAGCGCGAGCTGCTGGTGCTGCGGGTCGCCGTCGGCCTGACCGCCGAGGAGACCGGCCAGATGCTCGGGATGTCTCCGGGCGCCGTCCGCGTCGCCCAGCACCGCGCGCTCAGCCGGCTCCGGGCGCTCGCCGAGCAGTAGCTCCCGCCGCCCGCCGTCACCTGCCGTCACCCGCACGGCGGTACCGGCGCTCCCCGCGCGCACGGCGCCGCGTCGCTCCCGCGCGCGTGGCCGCACGCCCCTGAACGGGCGGCTGTACGTGTGAACGTACAAAGAATGGGGTTGATCTTGTTCATGGAATGAGACACCGCCCCAGCCCGTTAGCATGGACATCCGCACCGATCAAGGCCATGGGGAAGGTGTCATGACTGCAAACGTCGACGGAGTGCCCGAGAAGTTCGCGATGCTCGGGCTGACATACGACGACGTGCTGCTGCTGCCGGGCGCGTCCGACATGGCGCCCGACCAGATCGACACCTCCTCGTACCTCTCGAAGAACGTGAAGGTGAACGTCCCGCTGCTGTCCGCGGCGATGGACAAGGTCACCGAGGCGCGCATGGCCATCGCGATGGCCCGCCAGGGCGGCGCCGGCGTGCTGCACCGCAATCTCTCGATCGAGGACCAGGCCAACCAGGTCGACCTGGTCAAGCGCTCCGAGTCCGGCATGGTGACCGACCCGATCACGGTCCACCCGGACGCGACGCTGCGCGAGGCCGACGAGCTGTGCGCCAAGTTCCGCATCAGCGGCGTCCCGGTCACCGACGCCGCCGGCAAGCTGCTCGGCATCGTCACCAACCGCGACATGGCCTTCGAGTCCGACCGCTCGCGCCAGGTGCGCGAGGTCATGACCCCGATGCCGCTGGTCACCGGCAAGGTCGGCATCTCCGGCGTGGACGCGATGGAGCTGCTGCGCCGCCACAAGATCGAGAAGCTGCCGCTGGTCGACGACGCGGGCATCCTCAAGGGCCTGATCACGGTCAAGGACTTCGTGAAGGCCGAGAAGTACCCGAACGCGGCCAAGGACAAGGACGGCCGGCTGATCGTCGGCGCCGCCGTCGGCGTGGCGGGCGACGCCTACGAGCGCGCCCAGGCGCTGATCGAGGTGGGCGTCGACTTCATCGTCGTCGACACCGCCCACGGCCACTCCCGGCTGGTCGGCGACATGGTCGCCAAGATCAAGTCGAACGCGGGGGGCGCCGACGTCATCGGCGGCAACATCGCCACCCGCGACGGCGCCCAGGCGCTGATCGACGCGGGCGTCGACGGCATCAAGGTCGGCGTCGGCCCCGGCTCCATCTGCACCACCCGCGTCGTCGCCGGTATCGGCGTCCCGCAGGTCACCGCGATCTACGAGGCCTCGCTCGCCGCCAAGGCCGCGGGCGTCCCGGTCATCGGCGACGGCGGCCTGCAGTACTCGGGCGACATCGCCAAGGCCCTGGTCGCGGGCGCCGACACGGTGATGCTCGGCTCGCTCCTCGCGGGCTGCGAGGAGTCCCCGGGCGAGCTGCTGTTCATCAACGGCAAGCAGTTCAAGTCGTACCGCGGCATGGGTTCGCTCGGCGCGATGCAGTCCCGCGGCGACCGCAAGTCCTTCTCCAAGGACCGCTACTTCCAGGAGGGCGTCGCCTCCGACGAGAAGCTGGTCCCCGAGGGCATCGAGGGCCAGGTGCCCTACCGCGGCCCGCTCTCCGCGGTCGTCCACCAGCTGGTCGGCGGCCTGCGCCAGTCGATGTTCTACGTCGGCGGCCGGACCGTCCCGGAGCTCCAGGCGAACGGCCGGTTCGTCCGGATCACCTCGGCGGGCCTCAAGGAGAGCCACCCGCACGACATCCAGATGACGGTCGAGGCACCGAACTACACCAAGCGCTGACCACGCCCACGCGCGCGTGGACCGAGTGAGGGGCGGCCCCGGATTTCCCGGGTCCGCCCCTCGCCCGTATGTCGGTGACACACATGTCGGGGATACTGGTCCGGCAGACGTAGAGGGAAAGGCCCACACAACGTGACTGAGATCGAGATCGGGCGCGGCAAGCGCGGCCGCAGGGCGTACGCGTTCGACGACATCGCCATCGTCCCGAGCCGGCGCACCCGGGACCCGAAGGAGGTCTCGATCGCCTGGCAGATCGACGCCTACCGGTTCGAGCTGCCCTTCCTGGCCGCCCCGATGGACTCCGTCGTGTCGCCGCAGACCGCGATCCGCATCGGTGAGCTCGGCGGACTGGGCGTGCTGAACCTCGAAGGCCTGTGGACCCGGTACGAGGACCCGCAGCCGCTGCTCGACGAGATCGACCAGATGGACGAGGACGCGGCCACCCGCCGCCTCCAGGAGATCTACGCGGCCCCGATCAAGGAAGAGCTGATCGGGCAGCGCATCAAGGAGGTGCGCGACTCCGGTGTGGTCACCGCGGCCGCCCTCTCGCCGCAGCGCACCGCCCAGTTCTCCAAGGCCGTGGTGGACGCGGGTGTCGACATCTTCGTCATCCGCGGCACGACCGTCTCGGCGGAGCACGTCTCGGGCGCGGCCGAGCCGCTCAACCTCAAGCAGTTCATCTACGAGCTGGACGTCCCGGTGATCGTCGGCGGCTGCGCCACGTACACCGCGGCCCTGCACCTGATGCGCACCGGCGCGGCCGGCGTCCTGGTGGGCTTCGGCGGCGGCGCCGCGCACACCACGCGCAATGTGCTGGGCATCCAGGTCCCGATGGCCACCGCCGTCGCCGACGTGGCCGCGGCCCGCCGCGACTACATGGACGAGTCCGGCGGCCGGTACGTGCACGTGATCGCGGACGGCGGTGTCGGCTGGTCCGGCGACCTGCCCAAGGCGATCGCCTGCGGCGCCGACGCGGTGATGATCGGCTCCCCGCTGGCCCGTGCCACGGACGCGCCCGGCAGGGGCCACCACTGGGGCATGGAGGCCGTCCACGAGGACGTGCCGCGCGGCAAGCTGGTCGACCTGGGCATCGTGGGCACCACCGAGGAGATCCTCACCGGTCCCTCGCACATCCCGGACGGCTCGATGAACTTCTTCGGCGCCCTGCGCCGCTCGATGGCCACCACCGGCTACAGCGAGCTCAAGGAGTTCCAGCGCGTCGAGGTCACGGTGGCGGACGCGCAGCACAAGCGCTGACGACCCGTGCGCGCGCGTGGGCCCCGGTCCGCGCGTGTCCTGTGGAAGCGTGAGGGCCCGGACCGTTCGACGGTCCGGGCCCTCACGCGTGTACGGGGGTTACGCGCCGGCCTTCTTGGAGCCGGAGAACGCGGCGACGGCGGCGATCGCGAAGAACAGGAACGTCATCGGGTCGGCGTCGGCCTTCCAGGCGTCGTTCACCAGGCCGAGGTGCTGGAACAGCAGCTCCGAGGCGCCTGACGGGCAGCTGCTTGGCGCCGAGTACGGCCTCGCCGACCAGCTGGCCCGCGTAGACCGCGCCGAGGGCGAGGACCGCGCTGAGCACCGGCAGGGCGGGGTTGCGCCCGCCGACCTTGCCCGAGGCCCAGCCGATCAGGAAACCGACACCGACGGCCGCGTAGCCGATCTCGTGCTCGGTGGCGCCGACCAGCGCGCCGTAGGCACCCGCGGCGACGACGGCGACGACGACCGCCGTCACCAGGCCGCCGGCGAAGTTGTCACGGACCGGCGCGGGCGGCGGCGCCGGGACGAAGCCCGGAAACTCCTGCTGGGGTGCCTGGGGCTGCTGGGGCTGCTGGGGCGGTGGAACGGACTGACTCATCTTCGGATCCCCCCGAGGTAAGTGAAAGCACGAGCCCGTGAATGCGCACGGCTGTGCGATCGGGCGACCCGAAGAGTAGCAACCGCCCGGGGCCCGGGGGATCACATTTCAGAGTCGGTGGGCGGCGCCCCCGGGGGTGACCCCGCGCGTGTCGAGCAGCAGTTGCGCCTTGACCGAGAGCCCTTGCAGGTCGTACGTGCGGTGGTGCTGGAGCAGCACGGTGAGGTCGGCGTGGGCGGCCGCTTCGTAGAGGGAGTCGGCGCGCGGCACGGGCTGGTCGCGCACGCGCCAGTCCGGGACGTACGGGTCGTGGTAGCTCACCGCCGCGCCGAGGTCGATGAGCCGCCCCGCGATCTCGGCGGCGGGGGAGCCCTCCAGATCGGCGAGGTCGGGCTTGTACGTGACGCCGAGCAGCAGGACGCGCGCGCCCCGGGCGGACTTGCCGTGCTCGTTCAGGAGCGTGGTGGAGCGCTGGATGACGTACTGCGGCATCCGGGTGTTGATCTCCCGGGCCAGCCCCACCATCCGCAGGCCCGTGTAGGGCAGCGGGGTCGGGTCGAGCGGGACGCCGTGGCCGCCGACGCCGGGGCCGGGGCGGAAGGGCTGGAAGCCGAACGGCTTGGTCTCGGCGCACCGGATCACGTCCCACAGGTCCACGCCCATGTCGTGGCAGAGCACGGCCATCTCGTTGACGAGCGCGATGTTGACCTGGCGGTAGTTGGTCTCCAGGAGCTTGGCCATCTCGGCCTCGCGGGTGCCGCGCGCCCGTACGACCTTGTCGGTGAACCGGCTGTAGAAGGCGGCGGCGGACTCGGTGCAGGCGGGGGTGAGGCCGCCGATGACCTTGGGGGTGGTGGTGAAGGTGTGGGTGCGGTTGCCGGGGTCGAGGCGGCTGGGCGAGTAGGCGAGGTGGAAGTCGCGTCCGGCCCGCAGCCCCGAGCCCGCTTCGAGCAGCGGGCGCAGGAAGTCCTCGGTGGTGCCGGGGTAGGCGGCGGACTCCAGGATCACCGTGGTGTGCGGGCGCAGCCGGGCCGCCAGGGTGCGGGCCGCGTCGGCGACGGCGGTGAGGTCGGGGGTGCGGTCGGCGCCGGGCGGGGTGGGGGCGCAGATCACCGCGGTACGGACCCGGCCGAGCTCGGCCGGGTCGGCGGAGGCACGGAAGCCCCCCGAGAGCATCCGGCGCAGCTCGGCGGCGGTCAGGGAGCCGTCGACCGGGGGGCGCCCGGCGCGCAGCTCGGCGAGCACATGGGGGTCGGTGTCATGGCCGACGGTCTCGATGCCCGCGGCGGCGGCGGCCTGTGCGAGGGGCAGGCCGAGGTGGCCGAGTCCGATGACAGCGAGGTCTGCGGGCATGCCGGTGACCGTCCTTCCCATAACCGGAGGGGACATGGCGCGCAAGCCCTGTGGACAGAATGAGCGTTACGCAATGTCAGACTAAGAGTAAATATGACCGTTATGCCGTATTGCCGGGCCCGGGTTGTCCGAGTGTTGTCCACAGGCGGTGGCCGATGTCGGTGGTCGCGTCCAGAATCGGGTGTGTGAGCCAGACCACCCCGATCAACGGGAGGCACCCGTGAGGACAGCGACACTGGGACCGGTGCAGCGCGCCGAGGCACTCGCCGCCATGGCCGAGCGCGAGCTCGACGTGCTGGTCGTCGGCGGCGGGGTGGTCGGCGCGGGCACCGCGCTGGACGCCGTGACCCGAGGGCTCTCGACCGGCCTCGTCGAGGCGCGGGACTGGGCGTCGGGCACGTCCAGCCGGTCGAGCAAGCTGATCCACGGCGGGCTGCGCTATCTGGAGATGCTGGACTTCACTCTGGTGCGCGAGGCCCTGAAGGAGCGCGGGCTGCTCCTGGAGCGCCTCGCCCCGCACCTGGTCAAACCGGTGCCGTTCCTCTACCCGCTCCAGCACAAGGGCTGGGAGCGGTGGTACGCGGGCTCGGGCGTGGCGTTGTACGACGCGATGTCGGTGTCGTCCGGCCACGGCCGGGGCCTGCCGGTCCACCGCCACCTCTCCCGCCGAAGCGCCCTGCGGGTCGCGCCCTGCCTGAAGCGGGAAGCGCTGGTCGGGGCCCTTCAGTACTACGACGCCCAGATGGACGACGCGCGCTTCGTGGCGACGCTGGTGCGCACCGCGGCGAGTTACGGGGCGCACACCGCCAACCGGGCCCGGGTGACCGGCTTCCTGCGCGAGGGCGAGCGCGTGGTCGGGGCGCGGGTGCGCGACGTGGAGGGCGGCGGGGAGTACGAGGTCCGCGCCAAACAGATCGTGAACGCGACGGGCGTGTGGACGGACGACACCCAGGCGATGGTCGGCGAGCGCGGGCAGTTCCACGTCCGGGCCTCCAAGGGCATCCATCTGGTGGTGCCCAAGGACCGCATCCACTCCACCAGCGGCCTCATCCTGCGCACCGAGAAGTCGGTGCTCTTCGTGATCCCCTGGGGGCGCCACTGGATCGTCGGCACCACCGACACCGACTGGGACCTGGACAAGGCCCACCCCGCGGCCTCCAGCGCGGACATCGACTACCTCCTGGAACACGTCAACTCCGTCCTCGCGGTCCCCCTGACCCGGGACGACGTCCAGGGGGTCTACGCGGGCCTGCGCCCCCTGCTCGCCGGGGAGTCGGACGCCACCAGCAAGCTCTCCCGCGAGCACACGGTGGCGCACCCGGTGCCGGGTCTCGTCGTCATCGCCGGCGGCAAGTACACGACGTACCGGGTCATGGCGAAGGACGCGGTGGACGAGGCGGTGCACGGCCTCGACCAGCGGGTCGCGGCCTGCGTCACCGAGGACGTGCCCCTGCTGGGCGCGGAGGGCTACCGGGCGCTGTGGAACGCCCGCGCGAGGACCGCCGCGCGCACCGGTCTGCACGTGGTCCGTGTGGAGCACCTGCTGAACCGGTACGGATCACTGGCCGAGGACCTCATCGAGCTGATCGTGGCCGACCCGTCGCTGGGCGAGCCGCTCGGCGCGGCGGAAGACTATCTGCGCGCCGAGATCGTCTACGCCGCGTCGCACGAGGGCGCCCGCCATCTCGACGACGTCCTGACCCGGCGCACCCGGATCTCCATCGAGACCTTCGACCGGGGTACGAGGTCGGCCCGGGAGTGCGCGGAGCTGATGGCGCCGGTCCTCGGCTGGGACGCCAAGCAGATCGAGAAGGAGGTGGAGCACTACGAGAAGCGGGTGGAGGCGGAGCGCGAGTCGCAGCGCCAGCCGGACGACCTGACGGCCGACGCGGCGCGGCTGGGCGCGCCGGACATCGTGCCGCTCTAGGCCGGGCCCGCCGGGCAGAACTCGGAGTCGAGGAGCGACAGTTCGAGGGAGGGGTTGAGAGTGATGTCCGTGTTGATGCGGAAAACAGTGGTGTGGCGGCCGTCGGCGGTGACCGCCGCGCGGACCGAACTGCCGGATATACGCCCGTTGTGGCCCCAGACGGTGAGGCCGCAGGAGAGCCGCTCGGGGTAGACACCGAGGCCGTAGACGCCGTGGGTGGCGGCGGTGTCGAGCAGTTCGCGCCGCTGGGGCGCGGGCAGCAGGGCGCCGCCGAGCAGGGCCGCGTAGAAGCGGCTCAGATCGGCGAGCGTCGATATGAGTTCACCGGCGGCCCCGGCCGGGCGCGGGTCGAGGTCGGTGACGTCGTGGCCGCCGGGGGAGTAGGCGCGGCTGTGCGGGGAGGGGAGCGTGGTGCGGGCACCCGGGAACGAGGTGCCGGTGAGATGGAGGGGGGTGATGATGCGGCGCTCGGCCTCGGCGGCGTAGGTATGACCGGTGACCTGCTGAACGACCATGCCGAGAACGACGTAGTTGGTGTTGGAGTAGGCGTAAATGCCCAGCGGCCCGGGGAAGTGCGTGAGCGCGGTGTGAACGGCTTGTGAGGGGGTGAGGGGAACCGGAGCGGCACCATCGGCCGTGTAGGGGAACAGACCGCTGGTGTGGGAGAGCAAGGAGCGCAGGGTGAGGTGGCGGCCGTTGTTTCCATGGCCGCGTATCAGGCCCGGCAGATGCTGTTCCACCGTGTCGTCGAGGCGCAGTCTGCCCTCGGCGGCCAGCTGGAGTACCACCGTGGCGACGAAGGACTTGGTGACGCTGCCCGCCCGGAAACGGTCGTCGCGGCCGAGCCCGGACCCGGCCGTGCCGAAGCGGGAGCGCTCGCCGTCGTCGGTGAGGAGAGCCGCCGCGGGGGTACCCGTGTCGGTGACCAGCCGTGCCAGCGCCGTGGCCTGCGGGTCTTTCAGACCGGTACGGTCCGGTTCGGTCGGTGGGTCGGTCATGCCCAGGCCGCAGAGCACCAGGGCCAGTGGCATGGCGAGCAGCGCCCGGAGTCTTGGCACGGTGGTGGTCCCCCTTCCCCGGACATCTTGGCGGACGGCGGACCCGGGACAATCATTGGTCCCGACGTGAGAGACAATGGACGCTCTGCCAGGGCGGGTGCCGCTCCCCCGGGGGCCAACCCCCGGACCCCCGGCAGCAGAAGCAGGTCGGAGCGGTGAACCGGGCCGCCTCACGAGGCAAGTTGCGGGGAGCTGTCGGCCGGGACGCGGTCGGTGCGGGCGCGGATCAGGGATCGCAGAGGGGACGCATGTCGGAGGCGGAGCAGTCGCGGGAGCCCCAGCGGGACGAGCGGAAGGAGTCCGGCGCCAAAGCCGAGGGCCGACTCCTGGCCGAGCGGTACCGGCTCGGGGATGTGCTCGGCCGTGGCGGCATGGGCACGGTCTGGCGGGCCGTCGACGAGACGCTCGGCCGTACCGTCGCCGTCAAGGAGCTGCGCTTCCCCAGCAGCATCGACGAGGAGGAGAAGCGCCGGCTGATCACGCGCACCCTGCGTGAGGCCAAGGCGATCGCCCGGATCCGCAACACCAGCGCGGTGACGGTCTACGACGTCGTGGACGAGGACGACCGGCCGTGGATCGTCATGGAGCTGGTCGAGGGCAAGTCGCTCGCCGAAGCGGTGCGCGAGGACGGGGTGCTGACGCCCCGCCGGGCCGCCGAGGTCGGGCTCGCCATCCTCGACGTGCTGCGCTCCGCGCACCGGCAGGGCATCCTGCACCGCGACGTGAAGCCGTCGAACGTGCTGATCGCCGAGGACGGCCGGGTCGTGCTCACCGACTTCGGCATCGCCCAGGTCGAGGGCGACCCGTCCATCACCTCGACGGGCATGCTCGTCGGCGCGCCCTCGTACATCTCGCCGGAGCGCGCCCGCGGCCACAAGCCCGGCCCGGCCGCCGACCTGTGGTCGCTGGGTGGCCTGCTCTACGCGTGCGTGGAGGGCGTCCCGCCGTACGACAAGGGCTCCGCCATCGCCACGCTGACCGCGGTGATGACCGAGCCGGTGGACCCGCCGGCGAACGCGGGTCCGCTCCTGGAGAAGGTCATCTACGGCCTGCTCGCCAAGGACCCCGAGCAGCGGCTCGACAACGAGGCGGCGCGCGCGCTGCTCACCGAGGTGCTGCACGCGCCCGAGCAGGCCGTGCGGGCGCCGGAGCCGGTCTCGTCCGAGGTGACCCGGGTCGTCGCGCTGCCGCCCGTGCCCGGCGAGCCCAAGGGCGACGCGGGCGCCAAGGCGAAGGAGGTGGCCGACGCGGCCGCCGACCGGATGCGCGGCGCCTTCAAGTCCGTACGGAACGCGGCGGTGGCGGCGCAGACCACGGCCAAGGAGAAGGCCAAGGACAAGGCGAAGGACAGAACGGCGGGCAGGCCGGCCGCCCAGCCGGTCGCCGCCGGGTCGGTGCCCGTGGCACCGTCGGCGCCGCCCGGGCCCCCCGCGCCGGTGCGGGCCCCGCTCACCGACGTCGTCCCGCGCCGCACCCTGGTGATCATCGCGGTGGTCGCGGCGCTGGCCGTGCTCGGGACGGTGCTCGCGGTCGCGTTCAGCGGCGGCGGTGACGACAAGGACAAGGGCACGAGCGGCAGCAAGGCCTCCAGCGGCGCCACCGCGGGAAGCGCGAGCGGCGGCAAGACCGGCGGCGCCCAGGGCACGGGTCAGGGCAACGGTCAGCAGCAGGGCCAGGGCCAGGGCCAGACCCAGACGCAGGGCCAGACGCAGGGCCAGGGGCAGGGCCAGAGCGGCGGCAAGTCGCCCGCGGCCTCCACGTCCCCGGGGTCCGGGGGCAACGGCGGGGCGGCCGCCGGGCTGCCCAGCGGCTACACCATGGTCACCGACGGCGACTTCCACTTCTCCATGGCCATGCCCGCAGGCTTCCACCGCGTCGGCATAGCCGGGGACAACTCCGGCGGGATATACGCGGCGGGCGGCGGCTTCCCCCGCGTCCAGGTCGACTTCAACGCCAAGCCGACCGACGACGCCCGCCGGGCCTGGCTGGAGCTGGCCGGCGCGGTCGCCGGGAGCAGCAGCAACTACCACCTGCTCGGCATCCAGAAGGTCGACTACAAGGGATACCCGACGGTCGCCGACTGGCAGTTCGAGCGGGACCAGAGCGGTGAGCGGGTCCGGATACTCAACCGCGGCTTCAAGGTCGACGGCTCGCACGGCTACGCGATCATGGTGACCTGCAAGACGGCCGAGTGGGACGGCGACGCGTGCGTGACGCTGCGCAAGACGGCGTTCGACACGTTCAGCCCCAAGGACTGAGCAGGCCACGTATCGTGAGAGCCCGCGAACCGTACGCAGCCACAATGGGCCGGTAAACGACCGGAATTGACGGGTTCCGGGGAGCAGCACGCTGTGGGGAGGCGATGTGGACGACTACGCGGGTCGGGTGCTCGCCGACCGCTATCGGCTGCCGCTGCCCTCCTCCGACGAGTACGAGCCGGTGGAGACCCGGGCTTTTGACACCTATAGCGGGCAGGACGTGCTGGTGCGGCAGGTGCCGTTGCCGGAGGTCGTGGACGCCGAGGTGCAGGGCGCGGACGGGCGGTACGGGGACGGGCGGTACGGCGCCGGAGCGGCGCGGCGGCCCGCCAACCCCGCGCTGCGGCGGGCGATCGAGGCGGCCCAGGCGGCCGCGCAGATCCCCGACCACCCCCGGCTCGACCAGGTCTTCGACGTCTTCGCGGAGGACGGTTCGCTGTGGATCGTCAGCGAGTTCGTCATGGCCCGGCCGCTGGCCGCGCTCCTCGCCGAGCAGCCGATGGCGCCGTACCGGGCGGCGGAGGTCGCCTCCGACGTGCTGACGGCGCTGCGCGTGCTGCACGCGCACGGCTGGACGCACCGCAACATCACCGAGCGCACCGTGCTGATATGCGACGACGGCCGCGTGATGCTGACCGGACTGGCGGTCGGCGCGGCGGAGGAGGCGCTGTGCGGCTATGTGGTGGTGCCGCCGCCGCTCGGTGAGCAGAACGGTGACTTCGGCGTGCCGGGGGCGTCGTCCGACTCCGCGGGTGCCGCCTGGGGGGACGCGCGGGACTCCGGGGACGGCCCGGACGACCCGGGCGGCCAGGATGACGCGGACGCCCCGCACCCGCCGTACCTCGCGGGCACCCCGGAGGCCCCGCACCCACCGTACTCCGCGGGCGCCGACCACTCCCCGTACACCGCGACCGAGCCGGACGCCGACGATCCCGACACGTCCGGCGAGCCCGACCCCTACAGCGACCCCCACGGCGACCCCCGCGGCGATGCCTACGGTGATCCTTACAGCGACACCGACGGCGACCCCCACAGCGACGCCTACGGCGGTCCTCACGGCGACCCCCACAGCGACCTCTACGGGGATCCGTACGACGAGCAGGCACCCGAGGCCCCCCGGCCCCCCCACCCCGCTTCCCTGCCCTCCACCAGGGCCCCCGCGCTTCCCGCCGGGTGGTCCCCGGCGGGGTCCGGCGGGGACGAGGGCGGCGGGAGCCGGGGCGGGCGGCCGGGACCGGAGGACGGGCCCGCGGCCCGTTCCGGCGGGGCCTCCGGGAGTGGGCAGGCCCGGGCCGGGGCCGTCGCGGCGTACCGGGCCGGGACGCGGGCCACCGCGCGCGTGGGCGACGACGGGGCCGCGCTGCCCGTGCCGCGCTCCGAGCTCACCCGGGCCGAGCTCGACCAGCCCGAGTTCACCCGGACCGCGTTCAACCAGCAGGAGCTCAACCAGGCCGAGCTCAACCAGGCCGAGCCCACCCGCGCCGAGCTCACCCGCGCCGAGTCGGCCGGCTCGTGGCATGACATCGCGGACCAGGGTGTGTACGACCCGGTGAGCGGGACGCGGGTGCCGCGTACGCCCGCGGCGGGCGCGTCCTCGGCGGCCAGCCCGTACGCCGTGGAGGAGGGCCCGGACTCGGGGCGCCCGCGGCGGGCGTACGACCCGGTGACCGGGCGCTGGGTCCCGCGCCCCGCGCAGCCCGGCACGGCGGACGCGCCCCCCGAGACGGCCGGGCGCCCCACGCCACGCGACCCCGCCCACCCCACGGGCCCGCACACCGGGACCCCGCACCCCCAGCTCCCGCGCCTGGAAGTGCCGCACGCGCAGACCGGCGAGCCCCAGCGGCCCGACCGCACGCCCGCGCCCCGGACCGGCGCGCGGGCCCGGCCCCCCGCCACCACCGGCCCCCGGCCCTCCACCGGCCCCCGCCCCGCGCTTCCGCAGGCCGTCGGCGCCGGGGCCGAGGCGCTGCGGGCCGACGCCCAGCGGCAGACGCACGTCAGCGCGCCCGTGCCCGCCCGGGAGGGCGGCTGGGAGGCAGCCGTCCCGCAGCGCCAGGGCGCGGGCTACCGGGGCCCCGCCACCCGGCTCGACGCCGAGCGGGCGCGCCAGACGCGGATCGCCCTCGTCGGGGCCGTCACCGAGCGGTGGGCGCCCGAGCAGGCCGGGCCCGTGCACGAGAACTGGCGCCTCGCGCCGCCGATCGGCCCCGCCACCGACCTGTGGGCGCTGGGCGCGCTGCTCTTCCGGGCCGTGCAGGGGCACGCGCCGTATCCGGAGGAGAGCGCCGTCGAGCTGGTGCAGATGGTGTGCGGCGAGCCGCCCGCGTTCGCGGAGGAGTGCGGTCCGCTGCGGCCGGTCGTGGAGTCGCTGCTGCGCCAGGACCCCACCGAGCGGCCCGACTTCGAGGAGCTGCGCGGCTGGCTGCGCTCGATCGTGCGCTCCGCGCCCGAGCCGGACGCGGGCACCCAGGTCGTCCCGCTGCCCCCGGCCGACGCGACCCGGCTGCCGATCGTGCGCCGCCGCGGCGAGCTCGTCCGGCGCCGCAGGGGCGCCTTCGGCGAGCACGGCCGCCACCGCCAGCAGCGCCGCGCGCAGCCCCGCAGGGCCGAGCGGCGCCCCGCCGCGGAGGTCCTGGAGGAGCCGCGCCGGCCCCGGTCCCGTCCGCCCAGGTCGTCCCCGGCCGCGACCCGCACGCGCGGGCCCCGCTCGCTCGGCCGGACCCTCGTGCTGCTCATCCTGTTGCTCCTGGCGGCGGCCCTCGCGTACGCCGTGTTCTTCATGCCCGAGTCCGGGGCGAAGGGCGAGAAGGACAACACCGGCGCCCCGCCCGCCCGTACGGGCACGAGCGCGCCCCCGAGCACCCCCGCGCCCAGCGATCCGCCCCGCAGCGGCACGCCCTCCACGCCGAGGACGCAGACCACCGAGCCCGGCGGGCGGCCGCCCGCCAAGGGCTATGTGCTGCGCACCGACCCCGAGGGGTTCCGGACCGCGGTCGACCCCTCCTTCCAGCGGCGGCCCATCAACGACGCCGGACAAGTCCGTTATGTCGGCGGTGACTTCACGCTGCTCGTGGTGCCCGGCCGGGACGCGGTCAAGGACGCGGGCGCGGACCCGCTGGCGTACCAGCGCGACAAGGAGCGCGAACTCCAGCCGTTCCGGGACTCGGCCTGGGCCACCGCCACGGGGCTGCGCCGCGTGGACATCGGTCAGAAGGTCACCGCCGAGGGGCAGTTCACCTGGCGCGACAGCACGGGCCGCACGGTTTACGTCCGCAACCAGGTAATGATCATCAATGGCCGATACCACCTGGTCGTGGTCATCGGTCCGGAACCGCAGCGGGACAAGGTGAGCGAGATCTATACGCAGGCCACGGCCGCCTACAGCGCCACTCGTTGAGGCTTCACCAGTTGCCTCAGACACATACCTCTTGGTAGGTGTCTCACAAGGTGCCCCCGAGCTTCCCTGGCCGGAATCCGCTCCGTAACCTTGCCCCTTAAGAACCGGCCGGGCGGGGGACGTGGAACAGAACCAGAGCAAGAGCGGCAAGGGCGCGGAAGCGGTGGTGAAAGGGCTGCTGCTGGCCGGGCGCTACCGCCTGGGCGACACCATCGGCCGCGGCGGCATGGGCAAGGTCTGGCGCGCCCACGACGAGGTCCTGCACCGCACGGTCGCCGTCAAGGAGCTGACCGCCGCGCTGTACGTGGCGGAGGCCGACCGGGTCGTGCTGCACGCCCGGACGCAGAAGGAGGCGCGGGCCGCCGCCCGGATCACCCACCCCGGCGTGGTCACCGTCCACGACGTGCTCGACCACGACAACCGCCCCTGGATCGTGATGCAGTACGTCGACGGGCCCTCGCTCGCCGACGCCGTGAAGGCCTCCGAGACCGGGCGGATCGACGCGCGCGAGGCCGCCCGCATCGGACTGCACGTCCTGGGCGCTCTGCGCGCCGCGCACGCCGCGGGCGTGCTCCACCGCGACGTCAAGCCCGGCAACGTCCTGCTCGCCCGCGACTCGCGCGTCCTGCTCACCGACTTCGGGATCGCCGCCATCGAGGGCGACTCCACCATCACCCGGACCGGTGAACTGGTCGGCTCCATCGACTATCTGGCGCCCGAGCGGGTACGAGGAGGGCAGCCCGGTCCCGCCTCCGACCTGTGGTCCCTCGGCGCCACGCTCTACACGGCGGTCCAGGGCGGCTCGCCCTTCCGCCGCTCCTCGCCCATCTCCACCATGCAGGCGGTGGTGAACGAGGAGCCCGAGCCCGCCACCCACGCCGGCGCGCTCGCACCGGTGATCACCGCCCTGCTGCGCAAGGACCCCGACGACCGCCCCTCGGCCGAGGAGGCCGAGCGGATGTTCCTGGAGGCGATGGAGGGGCGCGAGCCCAAGGCCGCGCACGAGTACGTGCCGACCCGTCAGGTCTCCGAGTCGGAGCTGCGGGCCGCCACCGCCCCGCCGGGCACCTCCGGCACGGTCCGCGCGCCCGTCCCCGAGGCGATCGCGCCCCTGCCCGCGCCCGCCCGCCCCGTCCGCAGGCGCGGGCGGACGGTCGCCCTGGTGGTCGCGCTCGCGGCCGTCCTCGGCGGCGCGGCCGGGCTCGCCGCCCTGAAGTACCGCGACAGCGGCGACGACTCGGCGGCGACGACCACCGAGCCGACCGGCACCGGGACGGGCAAGTCCGGCAAGGCCGACGCCTCCGTACCGCAGGGCTGGAAGCGGGTGAAGGACCCGGCCGGCTTCGCCCTGTTCGTGCCCGAGGGCTGGCGGCGCCGGATGGACGGCAAGGAGGTCGACTACACGCCGGACAACGGCCGTCACTACATACGTGTCAGCGTCGGCAAGCCCGACTTCGAGAACCCGTACATGCACCAGCTGAACCTGGAGAAGGCGCTGGAGAAGCGGCTGCCCAAGTACCAGCGGGTGACCCTGCACTCCAACACCTTCCGGGACCAGGTGAACTCCTCGCTCTGGGAGTTCACCTACGTGGAGAAGAAGGGCTTCCCGGGCAAGCGGCACGCCATCGACCAGATGTACTTCGCCGACGGCGGCGCCGCCGAGTACGCGATCTACATGTCGGGCCCGGAGTCCGACTGGCCGACCACCCGCGAACAGTTCGACACGGTGCTGCGCGGCTGGCAGCCGCCGCCGCTGAACTGAGCGCCCCAGGCGCCGCGCGCCCCTCGCGCGCGCCCCCGCAGGTCCCGTGTGCCGCCCGGTCGATTCCGTCTCGTGACCTCACGCCCCGCCCCGGCGCGCCCCCGTGCGGCATGATGGCCACAGGACCAGGGAACGAGGGGAAGCGGTGCCCGCAGCAGCCAGTGAACCGCGTGGCGGCGCGGCCGGTGACCGTCTCATCGCCGGACGCTACCGGCCGGCGGCCCGGCTCGGCCGGGGCGGCATGGGCACCGTGTGGCGCGCCACCGACGAACTCCTGGGCCGCCAGGTCGCCGTCAAGGAACTGCACCCCGACGGCGGCGCCCCCGCCACCGCCGCGCTCCGCGAGGCGCGCGCCGTGGCGCAGTTCAAGCACCCGCACGTCATCGGCGTCCACGACGTCGTCGAGCAGGACGGCCGCTCGTACATCGTGATGGAGCTGGTCGAGGGCGGCTCGCTCGCCGACCGGCTGCGCGGCAGCGGTCCCGTGGACGCCCCCGAGGCCGCCCGGATCGGCATCGCGCTGCTCGGCGCGCTGAGCGCCGCGCACCGCCAGGGCGTGCTCCACCGCGACCTCAAGCCCGCCAACGTCCTGTTGGAGGAGGGCACCGGCCGGGTCGTGCTCACCGACTTCGGTATCGCGCAGCTGCCGGGGTCCACCACGATCAGCGAGGACGGCGCCTTCGTCGGCTCGCCCGAGTACACCTCTCCGGAGCGGATGCAGGGCGCCGCCGCCGGGCCCGAGTCCGACCTGTGGTCGCTGGGCGCGCTGCTGTGCGCCGCCCTGAGCGGCGAGTCCCCGTTCCACCGCGACTCCCTGGGCGGGGTGCTGCACGCGGTGGTCACCGACGAGATCCGTCCGCCCCTGGCCGCCGCCCCGCTGCTGCCGGTCGTCCGCGGGCTCCTGGAGCGCGACCCGGCGCGCAGGCTCACCGCGGACGAGGCGCACGAGATGCTGCGCGCGTACGTGTCGAGCGGAGCCACCCCCGTAGCGCCCCGGCAGTACACGCCGACCGAGCGGGTCGCCGTGGTGGAGCCGGCGCGCCGGTCCAGGACCCGGGCCGCGCTGATCGCGGTGGCCGCGGTCGTGGTGCTCGGCGGTGCGGGCGCGGGCGCGGCGGCCCTGCTGAGCGGCGGCGACGAGGGCGGTGGGCAGGCCAGGGCGGCGGGCGGAACGGCGACGGTCACCGGGCACGCGTCCGCCGCGGCCGAGCCCGGCCCGCCCGGCCCCACGGTGACGGTCACCCGGGCCGGCGAGCCGTCACCGCTCGGGACCGCGCCCGCCGGGTACCGCCACGTCCGCGACCCGGACGGCTTCGGCCTGACGGTCCCGGCGGGGTACGTCCGTACCACCGACGACCGGCGCGTCTTCTACGTGTCGCCGGACGGGGCCTTCCGGCTGGGCATCCGCCTCCAGCAGTCCGTCTCCGGCGGCCCGCTCGGCGTGATGCGCCACTCCCACGCCAACGGGCCCGACACCAACCCCGGTTACCGGGGCGGCAAGGTCGTCTCCACCACCCACCAGGGCCACGACGCGGCGCTGTGGGAGTTCAGCTGGAACGGCTTCAGCGCGGCCGAGGGGCCCCGGCACACCTACGACGAGTGCTGGGACGAGAACGGGACGATGTACGACGTGTGGGTCTCGGCCCCCGTCAGCCGCCTCGACGAGGCCAAGCGGCACTTCGACACCGCGCTCGACTCCTTCACGCCCTCGGCCTGACCGCCCACCCGGCGGGCCATCCACCGGGCGGGCCGCCCACCCGGAAACGGCCCCGGGCTCCACGGCGTTCGGGGCCGGCTCCGCAGGTACAACGCGCTGATCAGCGCATATGTCGCCAGTGGTCGCTGGCGCGGTGGTGAGGGTTCCGAAATCTGTTACCGGCGGGTACCCAAACCGCCGTGCCCGGCATACGCTCCCCCCATGACGGACTCGCAGGCCACGCCCACCAGCACCCGTACGAACCCGGTCGCCGCCGCCCCGGCGGGCGCCCGCACCGCCGCCGCCGTGGTCACCCCGGAGGTGGTCGCCAAGCTCGTCCGGGGAGTGGCGGGCTCCGGCCGGACGGCCAATCACACGCCGTTCACCGGCGAGAAGCTGGCGGACCTGCCCGAGTCCACGCCCGACGACGTCGCCGGCGCCTTCGCGCGCGCCCGCGCCGCCCAGCCCGCCTGGGCGGCGACCCCGGCGCGGGAGCGCGCCGCCGTCCTGCTGCGCTTCCACGACCTGGTCCTGGACTGCCAGGCCGAGGTCCTCGACCTCATCCAGCTGGAGACCGGCAAGGCCCGTCTGCACGCTCACGAGGAGGTGCAGGCCGTCGCCGTGGCCGCGCGCCACTACGGCCGCAAGGCGCCCGCGTATCTGCGCCCCAGGCGCCACACCGGTGTGGTCCCGACCCTCACCAAGGTCACCGAACTGCGCCAGCCGCGCGGGGTGGTGGGGCAGATCGCGCCCTGGAACTACCCGTTCGAGCTGTCCGTCGGCGACGCGCTGCCCGCCTTCGTCTCCGGCAACGCCGTGGTGATGAAGCCCGACACCGAGACCGCGCTCACCGCGCTGTGGGCCCGTGACCTGCTGATCGAGGCAGGGCTTCCCGCCGAGGTGTTCCAGGTGGTCCTCGGTGAGGGCCCGGTCGTCGGCCCCGAGGTCGTCCGCCACGCCGACTACGTCTCCTTCACCGGCTCCACCCGCACCGGACGCGAGGTCGCCCAGGGCGCCGCGGCCCGGCTGGTCGGCGTCTCGCTGGAGCTGGGCGGCAAGAACGCGATGCTGGTGCTGCGCGACGCCGACGTGGAGAAGGCCGCCGCGGGCGCCGTCCGCGCCTGCTTCTCCTCGGCGGGCCAGCTCTGCATCTCCATCGAGCGGCTGTACGTCCACGAGTCGGTCGCGGACGTCTTCGTCGAGCGGTTCGCCGCCCGGACGAAGGCCATGCGGCTCGGCAACTCCCTCGCGTACGGCGCCGACATGGGCTCCCTGGTCGGCGAGCGCCAGCTGGAGACCGTGACCCGGCACGTCGAGGAGGCCGTCGCCAAGGGCGCGAGGCTCGTCGTGGGCGGCGTCGCCCGTCCCGACATCGGCCCGCTCTTCTACGAGCCGACCATCCTCGAAGGCGTCGAGGCACCGATGGCCGTCTGCACCGAGGAGACCTTCGGCCCGGTCGTCTCCGTCTACCGGTTCACCGACGAGGACGAGGTGATCGAGAACGCGAACGCCACCCCGTACGGCCTCAACTCCTCGGTGTGGACGAAGGACTCCAGGCGCGGCCACGAGGTCGCCGCACGGCTGCGCACCGGCACGGTCAACATCAACGAGGGGTACGCCCCGGCCTACGGCAGCGTCCAGTCCCCGATGGGCGGCATGAAGGACTCCGGTCTCGGGCGGCGCCACGGCTCCGAGGGCATCCTCAAGTACACCGAGGCCCAGACCGTCGCCCAGCAGCGCCTGCTGCCGCTCGCGCCGTCCTTCGGGATGGACGACGAGAAGTACGCCGCGTTCATGACGCGCAGCCTGAAGGCGATGAAGGCCCTGCGCCTGCGCTGACCCCCGTCCCGCCCCCGCCCTTTCTGTTTCGTACGAGGAGAGCCGATGCCCCAGGAGACGCGCGCCCGGAACCAGGAACTCCAGCCGGAGGACGAGGGGGCGTACGACTACGACGTCCTGGTCGTCGGCTCCGGCTTCGGCGGCTCGGTGACGGCCCTGCGGCTGACCGAGAAGGGCTACCGGGTGGGCGTCCTGGAGGCGGGCCGCCGCTTCACGCCCGGCACGCTGCCGAAGAACTCCTGGGACATCAAGAACTACCTGTGGGCGCCGAAGCTGGGGATGTACGGCATCCAGCGCATCCATCTGCTCGGCAACGTGATGGTGCTGGCCGGGGCGGGCGTCGGGGGCGGCTCGCTCAACTACGCCAACACCCTCTACGTACCGCCGAAGCAGTTCTTCGAGGACCCGCAGTGGAAGGACATCACCGACTGGCAGGAGGAGCTGACCCCGTACTACGAGCAGGCCAAGCGCATGCTCGGGGTCCGGCTCAACCCGACGATGACCCCCTCCGACGTCCACCTCAAGGCGGCGGCGCAGCGGATGGGCGTGGGCGACACCTTCCACATGGCGCCGGTCGGGGTCTTCTTCGGCGACGGACAGGACGCGGACGGCGCCGCCAAGGCGCGGCCGGGGGAGCAGGTCGCCGACCCGTACTTCGGCGGGGCGGGCCCGGCGCGCAAGGCGTGCGTCGAGTGCGGCGAGTGCATGACGGGCTGCCGCCACGGCGCCAAGAACACCCTCAACGAGAATTACCTCCACCTCGCCGAGAAGTCGGGCGCGGTCGTCCACCCCATGACGACGGTCGTCTCGGTCACCGACGACTCGCAGGGCGGCTACGCGGTCGCCACGCTCCCCACGGACAACCGCAGGAAGGGCACGGGCCGCCTCTTCACGGCCCGCCGGGTGGTGATCGCGGCGGGCACCTACGGCACCCAGACCCTGCTCCACCGCATGCGCGCGGGCGGCCAGCTGCCGTACCTCTCCCCGCGGCTCGGCGAGCTGACCCGCACCAACTCCGAGGCGCTGGTCGGGGCGCAGACCGACAACCGCCGCTACCGCAAGGCGCACGGCGCCGCGCGGGCCGACTTCACCCGCGGCGTCGCCATCACCTCCTCGGTCCACCCCGACGAGAACACCCACATCGAGCCGGTCCGCTACGGCCGGGGCTCCAACGCCATGGGCGGGCTGTCCATCCTCCAGGTGCCGTACGCGGAGGGCTCCTCGCGCGCGCTGGGCTGGCTGGCGAACGCGGTGAAGCACCCCACGCTCCTCGCCCGCTCGCTGAGCAACCGCCGCTGGTCGGAGCGGACCATCATCGGCCTCGTGATGCAGTCCCTGGACAACTCGCTCACCACGTATCTGAAGCCGGACGGCGTCGGCAAGGGCCTGCTCACGGCCCGCCAGGGGCACGGCGCGCCGAACCCGAAGCAGATCAGGGCGGCCTCCGAGGCGGCCACCGCGATCGCGGCCGAGATCAACGGCTTCGCGGGCTCGAACGTCGGGGAGCTGATGGGCACCCCGCTGACCGCGCACTTCCTGGGCGGCTGCCCGATCGGGGCGTCGGCCGAGGAAGGCGTGATCGACCCGTACCACCGGCTCTACGGGCACCCGGGCATCTCGGTGGTCGACGGCGCCGCGGTCTCGGCCAACCTGGGCGTCAACCCCTCCCTGACGATCACGGCCCAGGCCGAGCGGGCGATGTCGCTGTGGCCGAACAAGGGCGAGGCCGATCCGCGCCCGGCGCAGGGGCGGCCGTACGTACGGGTCGCGGCGGTGGAGCCGAAGGCCCCGGCGGTCCCGCAGGACGCGTTCGGCGCGCTGCGGCTGCCGTTCCTGGGGATGCCGACGGTACCGGCGAAGGCGGAGTCCGCGGCGGACAGCGGGGCCTGAGCAGCGGCGGGAGGCGGCCCCGCGAAAAAACGAGGAGCGCTGCACCCCCCTCCGAGTGCAGCGCTCCCCGCTCGTCCGTGGGCCGCTCGCCGAGCAGGCGGGGCCGTTGGTTCCGCATAAATGACCCGCCAATCCTGTCAATGGTTGTCCCAGGACTCACAGAATTCTTATGTGCTCCCTGTCACACCCTCGTCACAGGCGTCGCGGACCTCCGCCCGGCCGCCGGAAGGGCGGGGCGCCGGGCAGTCAGGCAGCCGGGGTAGGCAGGCAGCCGGGCAGAGCGAAGGGCCCCGCACCGGGCCATCCGTCCTGGGGATGGCTCCGCGGGGCCCTCGGCCGTCAGCACCGGCGTCAGGGCAGCGTCGGTGCCTGGGGGACGGCGCCGGGGGGCGGCGCCGCTGGGGGACGTGATCTGGGGAGAGCGTGCGGGAGGGACTGCGGGCCGCCGCAGCCGTTCGGACCGGATGCGGCCGGCCCCGGGCGTCCCCGGAGCCGACCGCTTCTTGAAGGGGTGACCGGGCTGCTGTCCCCTGCCGTCCGGTCACGCGCGCTGGGGCGAGGTCCCACGACGTGCCGACGGCACGTCACACGCCCCAGCGGAGCCACGCGTGGATTCTTCGGGCCCGCCCCTGGCTGGCACGGACACCCTGACCAACGAAGCCGGGCACCGGCCGGTCACGGCGCCGGACGGGTGAGGCTGCGCCGGCCCCGGACCCGGACGGACAGAGAGACGGACAGCGGGCCGAGCCCGGACACGCACCGGTCGCACGGTCTCAGATACGGCCCCGGCACAGCTCCAGCATCGTCATCGCCAGCGCCGTGCCCGGCTTGCCCAGGGCGTCGCGGTAGTGGGCGAGCACCTCCATCTCGCGGTTCAGGTTCACCCGGCGACCGCCCGAGGCGATCCGGGACTCCTGGATGACGGCCGAGACCGCCATGCGTTCCTGGATCAGGCCGATGATGCGGTCGTCGAGCGCGTCGATGCGCTCACGGGCGCCGGTGATCACGGTGGCGGCCTCGTCGGTGCGGGCGCCGGTCTTCTCGGCGGGGGTGACGGACATGGGGGCTCCTCGGGGCTCCGGTGCCCCGGGCGACACGGTCCGCGAACGCCAGAGCGCCCCGGGCCTTGTCGGCCCGGGGCGCTCTGGGAAGTGTCTGGTCGGTTGCTCAAGCAGCAGAGCCGACGAACCCACAGCAGCCGGACGGGCCGGTGCCATAGGTAAAGACGAAGGTCTGGTGCTCGCGCATGGCGACAGTATGGACCGACGGCCCCGGGCCGGGCCAATCCCGGTTCGGATGGTGAGACGAAAGGTCCCGCGCCGCTGCCCGGTAGAATCGAATTCAGACCCCCTCCCACCGCCGGAAGGCCGCCAGTGTCATCAGCGTCCCCAGCTGCCGCGCCCGCATCCAACCCGGACGTAGTCCTCGTTGTCGACTTCGGCGCCCAGTACGCCCAGCTCATCGCCCGACGCGTCCGTGAGGCCCGGGTCTACAGCGAGATCGTGCCCAGCACGATGCCCGTCGCCGAGATGCTGGCCAAGAACCCGAAGGCGATCATCCTCTCGGGGGGCCCGTCCTCCGTCTACGCGGAAGGCGCCCCCGTCCTGGAGCGCGAGATCTTCGAGGCCGGCGTCCCGGTCTTCGGCATGTGCTACGGCTTCCAGCTGATGGCGACGACGCTCGGCGGCACGGTCGACGACAACGGCGCGCGCGAGTACGGCCGCACGCCCCTGCACGTCACCCAGGCCGGCTCCACGCTCTTCGAGGGCACGCCCACCGAGCAGCCGGTGTGGATGTCGCACGGCGACGCCTGCTCCGCCGCTCCCGAGGGCTTCACCGTCACCGCGTCCACGGACGTCGTACCGGTCGCCGCCTTCGAGAACGATGAGAAGAAGCTGTACGGCGTGCAGTACCACCCCGAGGTGATGCACTCCACCTACGGCCAGCAGGTCCTGGAGCACTTCCTCTACCGGGGCGCGGGCATCGAGCCCACCTGGACCACGCACAACGTCGTGGAGGAGCAGGTCGCCCTCATCCGCGAGCAGGTCGGCACCAAGCGCGCCATCTGCGGTCTGTCCGGCGGCGTGGACTCCGCGGTTGCCGCGGCCCTCGTCCAGAAGGCCATCGGCTCCCAGCTGACCTGCGTGTACGTCGACCACGGTCTGATGCGCAAGGGCGAGACCGAGCAGGTCGAGAAGGACTTCGTGGCCGCCACCGGCGTCCAGCTGAAGGTCGTCGACGCGCAGGAGCGGTTCCTCACCGCGCTCGCGGGCGTCTCCGACCCGGAGACCAAGCGGAAGATCATCGGCCGCGAGTTCATCCGCGTCTTCGAGCAGGCCCAGGCCGAGATCGTGGCCGAGGGCGCGGCGGACGGCGAAGAGGTCGCCTTCCTCGTCCAGGGCACCCTGTACCCGGACGTGGTCGAGTCCGGCGGCGGCACCGGTACCGCCAACATCAAGTCGCACCACAACGTGGGCGGGCTCCCGGAGGACCTGGAGTTCCAGCTCGTCGAGCCGCTGCGCAAGCTGTTCAAGGACGAGGTCCGGATGGTCGGCCAGGAGCTCGGCCTGCCGGAGGAGATCGTCCAGCGCCAGCCGTTCCCCGGCCCCGGCCTCGGTATCCGCATCGTCGGCGAGGTCACCAAGGACCGCCTGGACCTGCTGCGCGAGGCCGACGCCATCGCCCGCGAGGAGCTGACGGCGGCCGGTCTCGACCGCGAGATCTGGCAGTGCCCGGTCGTGCTGCTCGCGGACGTCCGCAGCGTCGGCGTCCAGGGCGACGGCCGCACCTACGGCCACCCGATCGTGCTGCGCCCGGTCTCCTCCGAGGACGCCATGACCGCGGACTGGACGCGGATGCCGTACGACGTGCTGGCGAGGATCTCGACGCGTATCACCAACGAGGTGGCCGACGTCAACCGCGTCGTCCTCGACGTGACGAGCAAGCCGCCGGGCACGATCGAGTGGGAGTAGGACTCCCGAGTGACGAAAGCGGCGCCGCCGTCCCGGATCCCGGGGCGGCGGCGCCGTCGTATCCGCTCCCGCACGACTCTGTTCACCTGCGAGAACGCGCGGTAACTTCCCCGCCATGACCGACTTCCCGCAGCGGCCCGCCCCCGCCCCCGTGCCCGTGGACCGGCTCCACTTCACCCTGCCGTCCGCCCACCCCACCGCCGCCGAGGAGCGTCGGCACCGCCGGGAGCGGCTGGCCGGGGCCCTGCGGCTGCTGGCGCGGGCCGGCTGCGAGGAGGGGGTCTCGGGGCACATATCGGCGCGCGACCCGGAGTTCGAGGACTGCTACTGGGTGAACCCGTTCGGGGTGCCGTTCGCCCGGGTCACCGCGGGCGAGCTGGTGATGGTCAACGGAGAGGGACAGGTCGTCGAGGGGCGCCACCACGTCAACCAGGCGGCGTTCGCGGTCCACGCCCAGGTGCACCGGGCCCGGCCCGATGTGGTGGCGGTGGCCCACACCCATTCGGTGCACGGGCGCGCGTTGGCGGCGCTGGGCGAGCTGATCGAGCCGTACACCCAGGAGGCGTGCGCCTTCTTCGAGGACCACGCCCTCTTCGACGCCTATACGGGAGTGGTCGTCGACGCCGAGGAGGGGCGCCGGATCGCGGCCGCGCTCGGCGCGTACAAGGCGGTGATCCTGCGCAACCACGGGCTGCTGACCGTGGGCGATTCGGTGGACGCGGCGGCCTGGTGGTTCCTTTCGATGGAGCGCTGCGCCGAGGTGCAGCTGCTGGCGCGGGCCGCCGGCAAGCCCGTGCCGATCGCCCGTCGGGACGCCGTCGCCACCCGCGACCAGCTGGGCAGCGACCTCGTCGCATGGATCAACTACCAGCCGCTGTGGCGGCGGATCAGTGAGTCGGAGCCCGAACTGCTGTCGTAGTCCGTCAATTTGATGGTGCGTCAATCACCCTCCGCGCGTGCCTCTGTCGTCCGGGGGATGGTTTTCGTGCGGCACAATTCCCTGACAGTCGGCAGGACTTGAGGGAAGGGCGAGATTTCCGTGGCGGTGCAGGAGGCTCGGCAATGCGGTGGTGACTGCGGTCCCGGAGCGCGGGACGGTCACCGGCGCGCGGTGGCGGCGTTCCTGGCCAAGCGCGACGGTCTCGCCGCCGGGGAGGGGCTGCCCGCCGCCGTGGCGCACTCCGCCGGGGCGTCCCGCCAGTGGGTGTCGGACGAGCTCACCCAGTCCGCCCGGGCGCTCGCCGAACGGGGCCGCGAGGCGGGGCAGGCCTGGCCCGCGGCGGTCTGGCGGGCCACCCTGGCGGTGGTGTGGGCGGGCGTCGCGGTACTGGCCCTGGTGGAGTCGTCCACCGCGATCGGCGTGGGCTGGAACCGGGCCAGGACCGCCGGCCTGGTCGCCGCCCTGGTGGCGGCGGTCGTCCTGAGCGGCGCGGGATGGCTGCACCGGGCGCGCGGCGGAGTCCTCGCGCCGGTCGTCGGTGAGGACAACCGGCTGTCCACCTCGCGCGCGGTGGCCGCCGCCTGGATGCTGCTCGTGGCCTTCGCGGTGCTGCTCCTGGCCGTACGGCTGGCGGGGGCCTCGGGCGCGAAGGAGCGCGACGCGCTGATCCACGGCCTCGGACTCTCCCGTGGCGCGGGCCTGCTGGCGGTGGTCGCGCTGGTCAGCGCGGTGACGGTGGTGGTGCGCCGGGTGGTGGCCGTCCGCATCGCGGGGCAGCGGCTCCAGAAGGTGCGCGCGGAGCGGCCGCGCGCCGCCGATCTGCTCACCGACGACGCCGGGCGCGGCAGCTTCGCTGACGTCCAGTACGTCCTGGTCTCCGCGGTCGCCCTGCTGTTCGCCGCCGTACGCCTGGCCCGGCGGCCCGACCGGCTGCCCGATCTGCCGTGGGCGCTGGCCTTCCTGGTGGCCGTGTCCGCGCTGACGTACTTCGCGGGGAAGTACGCCGAAGGCGGTCGTCCCGTCGTGCTCTCGGTGGTCCGGGCGCGCGAGGCGGGCGATCTGGACGCGCCGATCCGTACCGGAGACGACATCGAGATCCGCGGCGTCGGATTCGTACCGCCCGGAGCGGGCACCCCCGACCGCCTCGCCCAGATGGTCGTGCGGATCGGCGCCGTCCATGTCCATGTGCCGCTGGTCCCGGTCGCCGGCGGCTTCGCCAACCCCAGCGACACCGTGCTGACCGTGCCGGTCCCGGTGGACGTCGAGCCGGGGCGGGTGGAGGTGCGGGTGATCACGGCGGCGGGCCTGGAGACGAACCGGGTGACGATCGACGTCACCGACTGAACCGGTGCCGCCACCGGGGAAACCGGTTGAGCGGTGAACCGGTTGAGCCCGCCGCGGCTTCCGTACGTATGGTCTGGTGACAGGGGTTACGGAAGGCGGGAACGGCGATGGCACACGGAAATCACCCCCGGACGCGGGGCGGGGCGGCCACCGGCGGGGGCCTGCGGGGGCTGAAGGAGACGGCCGGCAGATACGCGCTGCTGCCGCTGCGCGTCTTCCTCGGCGTCACGTTCGTCTACGCCGGGCTCGACAAGATGACCGGCGGGACCCCCAGCCTCAAGGCGAGCGGCAGCGGCTCGCTCGGGGAGCTGATGCACTCGGTGCGGGACAGCTCCGCGATCCCCGCCCTCGTCGACCTCGCCCTGAAGAGCCCGGTCGGCTTCGGATACGCCATCGCCATCGGCGAGGTGGCCGTGGGGGTGGGCATCCTGATCGGTCTGTTCGGCCGGCTCGCGGCGCTCGGCGGCGCGCTGATCTCGCTCAGCCTGTGGCTGACCGTGAGCTGGGCGACCACGCCCTACTACTACGGCAACGACCTGGCCTATCTGATGGCCTGGCTGCCGCTCGTGCTCGCCGGGACGCCGCTGCTGTCCGCCGACGCCTGGCTGGCGTCGCGCCGCCGTCTGCGCACCGCGTAACCCGCCCAGCTGGCCAGCCCGGCGACGCTGAGCCCGCCGCAGACCAGCGGGATCACCTCGTACCAGGGCGTCTGCCACGCGCCGGCCGCGTCGCCCCCGAACAGGGCGGCGGTGGCCAGCATGACCACGCCCGCGAGCAGCCGGCCCGGCCGGAACTCATGACGCGGCACGGTCCACCTCCGCCTGTCCGATGGAGACGTGCAGATCGAGCTCCAGGGTCCCGGCCGGCTTCGCCCCGGCGGGCGGCGCCAGGGTCACGGTCTTCTTCTGGTTGGGCTGGATGTCGACGTCCTCCGGCTTCTCGGTGGGCAGTTGGACATCGCCGATGCCCACCACGATGTGCGCCTTCACGGTCGCGCCCAGGGGCACGAGGACCTTGAGCCGCCCGGCGCCGACCTCCGCGCGCGTCCGCACGCTCTGCCCGGCCGGCACCACGACCCTGCTCAGGTCGAGGGTGCCCTCACCCGATCCCAGCGCGTACGACGGCTGGACGTCGGCGGCCGCGGCCGGGGCCCAGTCGGTCCTGGTCCACTCGGTGGTGATGGTCTTGGGCAGCGCCGAGGCACCGGCCAGCAGGGCGGCCGTGAGGACCGCCATGAACAGCGTGCCGAACCCGGTGCGCCCCACGAACGCGCTGACCACCAGGCCGAGGCCGAAGACGACGAGGGCCGCGGCGAGGCCGATCTGGAGGGCGGTGCCCAGCGGCTGGTGCTCCCAGGCGCCCGCGGTCCCGGCGCCCGCGGCGAGCAGGGCGAGCAGGAAGACGAACCCGCCGATGGCCCGCGGGCCGCGGGTTGCCCGGTCGGCCGCCTTCCCGGCCCGGCCCGCCTTCCCGGCACGCGCCCCGGCGGGTCCGAGGCCGACGGCCGGGTCGGCGTCGTCGGCGCCCCACAGGTAGCCGGTGCCGACCGGGCCCGTGGTGCCGTCCTTGACGATCGGGTCGCGCCACCACGAGGGCGAGGCGGGGGTGGGCGGCGCCTTGGTCTCGGGCGGGGCCGCGCCGGGGCCGAAGGCGGGGGAGACGGTCCCGGGCGCGGCCGGGGCGCCCACCGCGTCCGGCGGGGCGTCCGCGGGCGTGAGGGAGCGCCGCTGGGACCAGACGCCGACGCCCGCGACGGCCAGCGTCAGCAGCCACGCGAAGCTCATCACCGAGCCGTTGCTCAGCATGGACAGGAAGATCCCGCAGCCCGCCAGCGCCATCAGCACGGCGGCCAGCGCCGGACCCTCCACCCGGCCGGAGAGCAGCCGGCGCGCCTCGTTCTCCTCCTCGCCGTCCTGGGGGAGCAGCAGCCAGCCGAACCCGTAGAAGAGCAGGCCGAGGCCGCCGGTGACGGTCAGCACGCCCAGCGCGACCCGGAAGATCACCGGGTCGATGTCGCAGTACCGCCCGAGACCGCCGCAGACGCCGCCGATCACCTTGTTGTGTCCGCTGCGGCGCAGCTGCGGCGCGGCCGACGCCGGGCCCGGGTCCGGGTCCGGCGGCGCGACGGGGGTTTCGGTCGGCGGTGTCATGACTCCATGGTGACGGGCCGTCGGCGGGTCCGGCACCCGCCTCGACCCTGGCCTCTCCCTGAGATTGCCCCTGATGCGGAGCCGGGGCCTCCCCCCGGCGGGGGAGAACGGGTCCCCCGGGAGGGGATCTCCCGCCCCCCGGGCGGGGGCCTCCCGTTCCCCCGGACCGGGGGCCCCGTCTCCCCCGCGCGGGGATCGCCCCTCCCTCCCGCGGGGATCGCGGATCAGGGGCGTTCTGGGGGCCAACCCTGATGCCCGCACCCGCACGGACGTGTGACGATCGGTCCATGCCAGTCGCCGCTCCCCGAACCGCGCCCCCCGAGGCCGACGAACCCCCCGTGCGCAAGCTCTACCGCTCGGCCGAGGGCCGGATGCTCGGTGGGGTGGCGCGGGGGCTCGCCGGGCACCTGGGGCTGCCGGTCGTCTGGGTGCGGATCGTCTTCCTCGGCCTGTTCATGATCGACGGCCTGGGGGCGCTGCTGTACGCGGTGTTCTGGTTCGTGGTGCCCCTGGGCCTGGGCGGGACGGCGGCCGAGCCGCGTTCGGCGTTCGAGGTCAGCCCCGACGGCCGCCGGCGGCTGCGCAAGCCCGACAAGGGCCAGATCGTCGCCCTGATCGCGCTCTGCGTCGGCGCGGCGATCTTCGTGGGCAATGTGAATGTGGGCGGCTGGGCCAGCCCCTACATCTGGCCCACGCTCCTGGTCGGCGCCGGGGTGATCCTGGTGTGGCGCCAGGCGGACAACGCCCGCCGGGCCCGCTGGACCGAGGGCGCCCGGCGCAGCCGGCTGCTGCCGCTGGCCCGGGGGCTGGCCGGGGTCGCGCTGGTCGGCGCGGGCTTCACCGGGTTCGTGGTGGTGCGCGGCTCGGCCGCCCAGCTCGGCAACGTCCTGACGGCCGCGCTCGCCGTCCTCGCGGGCATAGCCCTGCTGGCCGGGCCCTATCTCGTGCGGATGACCCAGGACCTCTCCGAGGAGCGCCTGATGCGCATCCGCGCCCAGGAGCGCGCCGAAGTCGCCGCCCATGTGCACGACTCGGTGCTCCACACCCTCACCCTGATCCAGCGCAACGCGGAGAACGTGGGGGAGGTGCGGCGCCTGGCCCGCGCCCAGGAGCGGGAGCTGCGGGCCTGGCTCTACAAGCCGGAGGGCACCGGCAAGGACGAGTCGGAGGAGCCGGAGACCCTGGCCGAGGCGGTGAAGAAGGCCGCGGCGGAGGTCGAGGACAAGCACGGGGTGCCGCTGGAGGTCGTGGTCGTGGGCGACTGCCCGCTCGACGAACGGCTGTCGGCGCAGATGCAGGCCGCGCGCGAGGCGATGGTCAACGCCGCCAAGTACGGTGGCGAGGGCGGCGCCGTCCAGGTCTTCGCGGAGGTCGAGGGCCGTACCGTCTTCGTGTCCGTACGGGACCGGGGCCCCGGCTTCGACCTGGACGCGGTCCCCGGCGACCGCATGGGCGTACGAGAATCGATCATCGGCCGGATGCAGCGCAACGGCGGAACGGCACGGCTGCGGGCGGTGCCCGGCGGGGGTACCGAGGTCGAGCTGGAGATGGAGAGGGCGGACGGATGACGACGGAGCAGTCCCAGCAGGGCCAGGGCGGTGCCGAGCGGCGGGTGCGGGTCGTCCTGGTCGACGACCACCGGATGTTCCGCACGGGCGTCCAGGCCGAGATCGGCCGGACCGAGGAGACGGGTGTCGAGGTCGTCGGGGAGGCGGCCGACGTGGACCAGGCGGTCACCGTGATCACGGCGACCCGGCCGGAGGTCGTCCTCCTCGACGTGCACCTGCCGGGCGGCGGCGGCGTGGAAGTCCTGCGCCGCTGTGCCCCGTTGATGGCGGACCCGGAGAACCCGGTGCGCTTCCTGGCGCTGTCCGTCTCGGACGCGGCGGAGGACGTGATCGGGGTGATCCGGGGCGGCGCCCGCGGCTACGTCACCAAGACGATCACGGGGACGGACCTGATCGCCTCGATCTTCCGGGTCCAGGAGGGCGACGCGGTCTTCTCGCCGCGTCTGGCGGGCTTCGTCCTGGACGCCTTCGCCTCGACGGACGCGCCGCCGGTCGACGAGGACCTGGACCGCCTCACCCAGCGCGAGCGGGAGGTGCTGCGGCTGATCGCCCGCGGCTACGCGTACAAGGAGATCGCCAAGCAGCTGTTCATCTCGGTGAAGACGGTCGAGTCCCACGTCTCGGCGGTCCTGCGCAAGCTCCAGCTGTCCAACCGGCACGAGCTGACGCGCTGGGCCACGGCCCGGCGGCTGGTCTGAGGGGGCCGGGCAGGGGGCGGGGTCGGCGCGCTGCCAGGGCTGACCCGGCGGGGCCGGGGCGGCGGACCGGGGGCCGGCCCGGCGGGGGCGTCGCGGGACCGGCGGCACCGGAGGCAGCCGCCGCGAGAGTAAAGGACTCGCAAAGCGGGGCAACTCCCGCCAGGTCAAGCGGCTCTTCCCGTCCGTGATGAGCCTGACCGGTACCCCCTTCCTGCTGACCGCCGTCCTCGTGGCGGTGGCGGCCCTGCTGCTTCCCCTGTTCCTGTGGAGCAGGATCGGCGGCCCGGCCGTGGTGCGCGGAGTCTCCCGGCTGCTCATGCTGCTGTTCGCCCAGTTCACCGCCGTCCTCGTGGTCTTCGTCCTGGTCAACAACGCCAACGGGCTCTACGACACCTGGGACGACCTGCTCGGCACCGGCAACCACGTCAACGCCGCCCCCGACCTCGGCCCCGACGGCACCGGCGGCCGCGAGCCCGCGTCCGCGCCCAAGGTGAAGCAGGTCTTCAAGGAGTACAAGGGCAAGGTCGGCGACGGCGTCATGAAGACCACGCTCAAGGGCGCGATCTCCGGAGTCGAGGGCGACGTCGCGGTCTGGCTGCCGCCGCAGTACAACGACCCCGCGTACAAGGACAAGACGTTCCCCGTGGTCGAGCTGCTGCCCGGCTACCCGGGCTCCATCGGCGCCTGGTTCGGCTCGCTGCACACCCAGCGCCAGCTCACCCCGATGATGCGGCGCGGCGAGGTCGCGCCGTTCATCCTCGTCTCGCCGCGCACCACGCTCCTGGACGGCCGCGACACCGGCTGCGCCAACGTGCCCGGCACCGTCAACGCCGACACCTGGATCAGCGTGGACGTACGGAAGATGGTCACCGACAACTTCCGGGCCGCCACCGGCCCCGAGAGCTGGGCCGTCGCCGGGTACTCGGCGGGCGGCCACTGCGCCGCCAGGCTCGCGATCGCGCACCCGGACCGCTACCGCGCCGGCGTCGACCTCTCCGGCTACAACGACCCCGCCGCCGAGGGCGCCTCGATCACCGCGCACGACCCGAAGCTGCGTCGCGAGTCCAACCCGCTGTGGATGCTCAAGAACGCCAAGACCCCGCCGCACACCTCGCTGTTCGTCTCCGGCGACCTCGGCGACGGCTACAACGACGGGCTGGCCCTGAAGAAGGCCGCCAAGGCGCCGACGACCGTCCATGTCGTCCGGCTCAACGGCGGCGGCCACCGCAGCAGCGTATGGGAGCGCCAGGTGCCCGACGTCTTCCGCTGGCTCACCCGGGAGCTCGGTCAGGCCGGCCGGGTCGCCCCCGCGAACGGCATCTGATCGATCGGCGCGATCCGCACCGGCGCCCCCGGGTGCGGCGCGTGGATCATCTGGCCGCCGCCCACGTAGAGCCCGACATGGCTGATGCCCGAGTAGAAGAAGACCAGGTCACCGGGGGCGAGGCCGGAACGGGGCACCCGGGCGCCGGAGTTGATCTGCGTATACGTGGTCCGGGGCAGCGAGACGCCCGCCGCGCCCCAGGCCGCCTGGGTCAGCCCCGAGCAGTCGAACGCGGACGGCCCGGTCGCGCCCCACACGTACGGCTTTCCGAGCGCGCTGTAGGCGTACGCGACGGCCGCGGCCGCCCGGCCGTTGGGCGCAGGAAGCCCGGCGGGGGCCGAGAGGGGCGCGCCGGAGGCCGAGGAGCGGCTCGCGCGGCCGGGGGTGCCCGCGCCGGTCCGGGCGCCGTCCTCGCTCTCGTACGCCTGGCGCTCCTCGGCGGTCAGCCGCGCGAGCAGCGCCCGCGCCGACTCGATCTTGGAGGTGACGGTCTCCTTCTGGCGCTTCAGCTCGGCCTGGCGGGCGCGCAGCTCCGCGAGGCGGCCGTCGGCGGCGGTGTGCAGACGCTTCAGCTCGGCGAGCTGCCTGCGGACCCCGGCGACGGCGCTCGCCGTCCGGTCCCCGGCCCGCTCCTGGAAGGCCGCGTCGTCCAGGTACCGCCGCGGGTCGGACGAGAGCATCAGCTGGAGCGCGGGGGCGACCCCGCCGGTGCGGTACTGGGCGGTGGCGATGGAACCGAGTGCGTTGCGCGCGCTGCCCAGCCTGTCGGCCTTGCGCGCGGCCTCGTCCTGGAGCGCGGTGACGGCCGCCTGGGCGTCGTCCGCCTTCTCCTTGGCGCCGTTGTACGCCTCGGTGGCGACCTCGGCCTCCTGGTAGAGCTTGTCCACCTTGGCCTTGACCTGGGCCGGGGTCAGGCGGGGCTCGGCGTGTCCGGAGCCCTCGAAAGCGGTGGCGGTGGCGGCCCCGGCCAGGGCGAGGGTGGCCGCGGTGCGGGCGGCGGGGCCGGTGAGCGGGTGCTGCCTGGGCTTTCGATGTGCAGCCACTAGGTGCCTTCACGTCCTTCCGTGCGCACCCGGCGACGGACCGCACAGGGGGAACGGCCCGCCGCCGGATCTCTCGGCCGGCGACCGTCTGCCGCCCCCCGAGGGAGCGGCGATGGGGAGTCGGTCGCCTGGAGGAGGACGCTAAACCTGGGCCACACGGGGGGGTGACGCGAAGCGGTGAAGTGTTCTGTTCCGGTGCCTCCATGACCGAAGGTGACCGCTTCACCATCGGGTGGGCCCGTTTCCCGATGCCGCTGTGACCGAGGAGCCGGACGGGGCCCACCTGCCCGAAGCGCCGTGCTACGCGATGGCTAGGCTCGCGAACCATGGACGTACTCATCAATGTCTTCGTCGCCCTGCACATCATCGGCATCGCCTCCCTGCTGGGCGGCTTCCTGACCCAGATGAAGGCGATGGGTGCCGGGACCGCGCGCTTCGTGCCCGCGATGCTGCACGGCGCGCTGACGATGCTGGTCACGGGGGTGGCCCTGGTGGGCCTGAACCAGGCCGACGACCACGCGGTGAACACCGCCAAGATCGGCCTGAAGCTCGCGGTCCTGGTGGTGATCCTCGGCCTGGTCTATGTGAAGCGCGACGACGAGAAGGTGGAGAAGGCCCTGTTCGGCGCGGTGGGCGGACTGACCGTGGCCAACATCTTCATCGCGACGCTCTGGACGTGAGCGCGGGCGCGCGCAGGGGCGCGCACACCGCCGCCCCCTAGGCGGGACGCACGCTCCCGTAGATCGGCATGTAGTAGATCGACTCCTCGCGGACGTACGCCCCCGGCTTCGGCGCGTGGATCATCATCCCGTTGCCGATGTACATCCCGACGTGGCTGATGTCGTCGTAGAAGAAGACCAGGTCACCGGGGCGCAGGTCGTCCGTGGCCACCCGGGTGCCGGTCTTGACCTGGTCCCAGGTGGTGCGCGGCAGATCGACCCCGGCGGCCTTCCAGGCGGCCTGGGTGAGCCCGGAGCAGTCGTACGAGGACGGCCCGGTCGCGCCCCAGACGTACGGCTTGCCGATCTGGTCGCGGGCGAACGCGAGGGCCTGGGCGGCCTTGGTGCTCGTGGTGGGGGAGGACGGAGCGCCCGACCCCGACCCCGACCCCGACCCCGTTCCTGACCCCGACCCCGCCCCCGTGCCCGTACCGGTCCCCGTGCCCGTCGCCTTCGGCGGCTTCTTCGCCGCCTCGGCCGCCTCCGCCGCCTTCCTGGCCGCCGCCTGGCGCGCGGCAAGCTCCGCCGCCTTCTTCCGCGCCTCCTCCCGCTTCTCGGCCTCCAGCTCCGCGAGCCGCGCCTTCTCCCGCGCGGTCAGCGTCCCCAGCAGCGTGCGCGCGGCGGCCAGCTTGGACTGCACGTCCTTCTTGCCGGCCCGCAGCGCCTCCTGCGAGGCGGTCAGCCGCTCCAGGCCCCGGGCCGCCTCCGCGCGCCGGGTCGCGACGCCCGCCCGCTGGGTCTCGAAGTCCCGCAGCGCCTGCTCCTCGCGGCCGGTCAGCTGCTTCATCAGGTGGTCGCGGGCGAAGAAGGCCTGCGGGTCGTCCGCGAGCATCAGGGTCGCGGTCGAGGCCATGCCGCCGGTGCGGTACTGCTCGGCTGCGTAGGAGCCCAGCACCCGGCGGGTGTCGTTCAGCCGGGCGGTGCCCCGGGCGACCTGGTCGAGCATGCCGTCGACCTTGGTGCGCTGGACCTCGGTCGCCTCCTTGGCCCGGTTGTACGTCTCCGTGGCCGTGCCCGCCTGCCGGTAGAGGTCGTCGACCTTGCGCTGGACCTCCTCGACCGTCGGCCCCGGGCCGCCGGGCGCCGCGCCCGCGCTCTGGGCCAGCAGGCCCACCGAGGCGAGCGCGGCCGTGGTGATGCCGACGGCGGGAGCGGCCGGACGTACGCGGGTGCGCGGCTTGCGGTGGGAGGGCAAGGCCGACACCTCCTTACGGATCGTGCCGAGCGGGTGCGGTCCCCGGACGGGGGCGTTCCCGGTTGAGGCGGCACGGTAGCCAACTCGTGCGGCCACTGGGAAGGTTGATGTCCGACAGGCCCGATACATTCCCGTGACCTTTACCCTCCGTAGTCGTTGGTTCGTCTCCTGCGAAGGCGGGAGCGGGCTGTCGGACCGGGGTCCTAGACTCGGGAGACGATGAGCAGCCTCTTTGACGACAGCTTCCTGGCGGACCTCCACCCCTCGGAGGAGGAGCACCCGCCCCCGCCCGAGGACGGCCCGGTCCGCGAGGAGGTGCCGGACGACCTCTTCCAGGGCCGTTTCGACGCACCCCCGAGCCACGACGCGTACTACCGGGACGGCGCCCCGCGCCCGGTGGTCGACCCGGCGACCCTCCTGGAGGGGCTGAACGAGAACCAGCGCGCGGCCGTGGTCCACGCGGGCTCCCCTCTGCTCATCGTGGCCGGCGCGGGCTCCGGCAAGACCCGCGTGCTCACCCACCGCATCGCCCACCTGCTCGCCACCCGCGGGGTCCACCCCGGCCAGATCCTCGCGATCACCTTCACCAACAAGGCCGCGGGCGAGATGAAGGAGCGCGTCGAGCAGCTCGTCGGCCCGCGCGCGCACGCGATGTGGGTGATGACCTTCCACAGCGCCTGTGTGCGCATCCTGCGCCGCGAGTCCAAGAAGCTCGGCTTCACCTCCTCGTTCTCGATCTACGACGCGGCCGACTCCAAGCGGCTGATGGCGCTGGTCTGCCGCGACCTGGACCTCGACCCCAAGAAGTTCCCGCCGAAGTCCTTCAGCGCCAAGATCTCGAACCTGAAGAACGAGCTGATCGACGAGGAGACCTTCGCCGGCCAGGCCGTCGACGGCTTCGAGAAGACCCTGGCGCAGGCGTACGCGATGTACCAGGCGCGGCTGCGCGAGGCCAACGCGCTGGACTTCGACGACATCATCATGACGACGGTCCACCTGCTCCAGGCGTTCCCGGACGTCGCCGAGCACTACCGCCGCCGCTTCCGCCACGTGATGGTCGACGAGTACCAGGACACCAACCACGCGCAGTACACCCTGGTGCGCGAGCTGGTCGGCCCGGCCGGGAAGGACGAGGCGCCCGCCGAGCTGTGCGTGGTCGGCGACGCCGACCAGTCCATCTACGCCTTCCGCGGCGCCACGATCCGCAACATCCTCCAGTTCGAGGAGGACTATCCGGACGCGACGACGATCATGCTGGAGCAGAACTACCGCTCCACGCAGACGATCCTCTCCGCCGCCAACGCGGTCATCGAGCGCAACGAGAGCCGCCGCCCCAAGAACCTGTGGACGGACGCGGGCGCGGGCGCGCGCATCACCGGCTACGTGGCGGACACCGAGCACGACGAGGCGCAGTTCGTCGCCGACGAGATCGACCGGCTCACCGACGCGGGCGACGCCAAGGCCGGTGACGTGGCGATCTTCTACCGGACCAACGCCCAGTCCCGTGTCTTCGAGGAGATCTTCATCCGCGTCGGCCTGCCGTACAAGGTCGTCGGCGGAGTGCGCTTCTACGAGCGCAAGGAGGTCCGCGACGTCCTCGCCTATCTGCGCGTCCTCGCCAACCCGGAGGACGCGGTCCCGCTGCGCCGCATCCTGAACGTGCCCAAGCGCGGCATCGGGGACCGCGCCGAGGCCATGATCGACGCGCTCTCGCTGCGCGAGAAGATCACCTTCCCGCAGGCGCTGCGCCGCGTCGACGAGGCGTACGGCATGGCGGCCCGCTCCGCCAACGCCGTCAAGCGCTTCAACCAGCTCATGGACGATCTGCGCACGATCGTCGACTCGGGCGCGGGCCCGGCCGTCGTACTGGAGGCGGTCCTGGAGCAGACCGGCTATCTGGCCGAGCTCCAGGCCTCCACCGACCCGCAGGACGAGACCCGGATCGAGAACCTCCAGGAACTCGCCGCCGTGGCCCTGGAGTTCGAGCAGGCGCGCGGCGAGGCGGAGGGGACCGACGGCGCCGAGGCGCCCACCCCCACCCTCGCCGAGTTCCTGGAGCAGGTCGCCCTCGTCGCCGACTCCGACCAGATCCCCGACGAGGACGAGGAGGGCTCCGGCGTCATCACGCTGATGACCCTCCACACCGCCAAGGGCCTGGAGTTCCCGGTGGTGTTCCTGACCGGCATGGAGGACGGCGTCTTCCCGCACATGCGCGCGCTGGGCCAGGTCAAGGAGCTGGAGGAGGAGCGCCGCCTGGCGTACGTGGGCATCACCCGCGCCCGCGAACGGCTGTATCTGACGCGCTCCTCGATGCGCAGCGCCTGGGGCCAGCCCTCGTACAACCCGCCGTCCCGGTTCCTGGAGGAGATCCCCGGCCAGCACCTGGAGTGGAAGCGCACCGGACCGATGGCCGCCCCGGCCGGGCCGGTCTCGGGCAAGGGCCTGGGCGGGGGAATCTCCTCCTCGCGGGCGCGGTCGGGTCCCTCGGGCTTCGCGACCCGGCGCACCAGCGACAAGCCGGTGATCGCGCTGACCATCGGCGACCGCGTCACCCACGACCAGTTCGGTCTGGGAACGGTGGTGTCGGTGACCGGCTCCGGTTCGGACGCGCAGGCCACGATCGACTTCGGCGACGAGCGCCCCAAGAAGCTGCTGCTGCGCTACGCGCCGGTGGAGAAGCTGTAGAGCGCTGCCGTGTTCCCGTGCCCGCTCCCGTGTCCGCGCGGAGCGGGCGGGTCCGGCTCCTCGGCCCGGCCTAGGTCGGGTCGAGCCCGTGGCCGCGCAGCCACGGCAGGGGGTCTATCGGCGACCCGCCGCCGGGGCGCACCTCGAAGTGCAGGTGCGGACCGGTGGAGTTGCCCGAGTTGCCCGAGTACGCGATGACGTCACCGGCCTTGACCTGCCCCGACCGCAGCTTGGTGCTGGAGAGGTGGCAGTACCAGGTCTCGGTGCCGTCGGGGGCGGTCACTATGGCCATGTTGCCGTAGGCGCTGTTCCACTGCGTACGGATGGTGCCGTCCGTCGCGGACATCACCGGCGTGCCGTACGAGACGGGGAAGTCGATGCCGGTGTGGACCGACATCCAGTTGACGCCCGCCTGGCCGTAGTAGGCGCTCAGGCCCCGCTGATCGACCGGCAGCAGGAACTTGGGGCGCGCGGCCTCCTTGCGCGCGGCGGCCTCGGCCTTGCGCTGCTTCTCCGCGGCCTGGCGGGCCTTGAGGTCGAGACGTTCCTGCGTGCGGCTGGCACGGTCGGCGAAGTCGCCCGCCTCCGCGCTGAGGTTGGCGAGCTGGGTGTCCAGCTTGCTGTTGGCGGCGACCGGCTTGACCGAGGCCGGGTCGGAGGCCATGACCGCCGTGTTCGCGTCCTTGGTCTCACCGCCGAGCCCGCTCACCGAGGCGGCCGCGACCCCGGCGGCCCCCAGCACGCACACGGACGGCACCGCGACGGTCAGCAGCGCGGACCGCTTGGCCGGGCTGCGCCGACGGCTGCGGTTGCCCGCGGGGCGGCGGCCGGGGCCGGGCGCGGCGACCGCGACGAGCGGCTCGGCCGTGTCCTCGGCGTCCTCGGGGGACAAGTCCTCTTCAGCGGGCGGTGTTTCGGGAAGACCGGCGTCCAGGTCGAGCGCCGGGAACTGCGCGGTGCTCTCGGCCCGCGTCTCGTCCCGTGTCTCGGTCCGCTCGCTCTCGTAGCCGCTGTCGTACCCGTTCGCGGACCCGTGCTCGTACGCCTGCTCATGCCCGGCGTCGGCCTGCGCGGGCGGCGTGCCGTGCCCGCCGTGCCCGCCCATGCTCTCGACGCCGACGTTCCAGGCGGCCGTGTTGTACGTCCCGGTCTCGTCGTACGCACCGGCCGCGTAGCCCGCGCCGGGCACGGTCCACTGCCCGGTCGTGTCGTAGGCGGCGCCGTACGCGAACGCGGTGGTCTCGAACTGCCCGGTCTGCTGCGCCTCGTTCCAGGCGCCGGCGTCCCACTGCCCCGTGACGTCGGGCCCGGCCGCCTGCGCCGGGATCGTCCACTGGCCGGTGGTGTCGTACGAAGTCTGCTGCTGGTACTGCTGCGCGCCGTAGGCGTTCCACTGGCCCGTGTCGTACGTGCCGGTATGACCTGTGTCGTAACCGCCGGGGAGAGCACCGAAGAGCGGGTCGGTGTCGAGGGCGCCGGTGGCGTCCGCCGTGGAATGGCCGTCGTATCCGGCGTACCCGGCGTGGGCGTGCTGGTCAGTCACCAACTTCTCTCTCGCCTCGGCAACAGGACCTGGGTCCGAGGGCCCTGGGGAGGGGCTCCCGGTGGGGGAAGCAGTGGCGCGACTGTACCCGGCGGTACGCGACAGCGACAATCTTCCGCAGGTTTTATTGGATGAGGAAACGGGCAATCGACGCCTTTCGGCGGACCATGGGCAGAGGCTTGGTCTTGCGTTCGAGGGTTGTTCGAGAATGTGAGGGCGTGTCGGGGGTACGGGACGCCGCCTCCCGCTCGCGTCAGGCGACGGAGAAAACGCCCCGCGCCTCACCGGAGTTCTCCGTCTGAAGGGCCTCCCGTATCCCGGTCGCGACGGCCGGATGGACCGGCAGCGCCAGATGCCCGATGCCCGACACCCGTACGTTCTGAACGATCAGATCGGGGTGGTCGATACGGGCCGTCTCCACCGGGACCATCAGCGTGTCGAGGTCGCTCCAGAAGCTCACGAACCGCGTCCGGCAACCGGGCGCGGGCCCACGCAACTCCTCGATCACGTCCGAACCGGGGCACATCTGGCGGACGATCGGGTGCGCGCTGACGATCTGCGCGGAGCGGGTGCCCGCGTGCGGGGTGCCCAGCGTGACGAGCGTACGGACGTGCGCGTCGCCGCCGAGGCGCTGGACGTAGTAGCGGGCGATCAGACCGCCGAGGCTGTGCCCGACGATGTCCACCTCGGTGTGCCCGGTGCGGGCGCGGATCTCCTCGACATGGCGGCCGAGCAGCTCGGCGGCGGTGCGGATGTCGCAGGTCAGCGGGGAGTAGTTGAGGGATTCGAGGTGGCGCCAGCCGTGCCGGGACAGCGAGCGGCGCAGCAGGACGAAGACCGAGCGGTTGTCGATGAAGCCGTGCAGCAGCACGACCGGCGGCCGGGCGCGCCCGGCGGTGGGCAGCCGGGGGGCGCCGTCCGGGACCTCTTCCCGTCGCTCGGCGGCCATCCCGGAGGGATAGAGGACGAGATGGCCGGCGAGAACGGCGAGGTCGAGAGCGGCGGCGCGCAGCATCGCGGCGGAGACCCAGGCGCGGCGCAGGCGGGCCGGGAGCAGACTGGCGGGAAGGAGACTGAAGGGAAGGAGACTGAAGGGAAGGGGCGGAAACAACGGCACGGACGGCCTCCCGAACGGCACGCCGGGAGGAGCGCCGTCCCCCCGTGTGCCCTCATGGGGCGCCGTCGCGAAAACGCGCTCGTCCAGAACGCCATGGGCCGGACCACCGTGCTGCGCGGCTGACGGCACGGCGGTCCGGCTTCTTCGGAGCGGCTCCCCTTGCGCCGTCCCCGTCCGGTCACGCCGCCAGGCGGCGGACCTTCGGGTACGGGGTGCGGCGACCAAAACGAACAAGTCCCACCGTGTGATTTCCCCCTCCCCGGCGTCCGCGAAACTGCGGGGTGCGCGATGCTGTAGATAACGTTCGTTCACTTCAGGTTGTTTCAGGTTGTTCACCTCGTGTGGAGGCAGTGATGGGTGTAACCGGTCCGATCCGCGTGGTGGTGGCCAAGCCGGGGCTCGACGGGCACGACCGGGGCGCCAAGGTCATCGCACGGGCGCTGCGCGACGCGGGTATGGAGGTCATCTACACCGGCCTGCACCAGACGCCCGAGCAGATCGTCGACACGGCGATCCAGGAGGACGCCGACGCGATCGGGCTCTCCATCCTCTCCGGCGCCCACAACACCCTGTTCGCCAAGGTCATCGAACTCCTGAAGGAGCGCGAGGCGGAGGACATCAAGGTCTTCGGCGGGGGGATCATCCCGGAGGCGGACATCGCCCCGCTGAAGTCCCTCGGCGTGGCCGAGATCTTCACGCCCGGGGCGACGACTACGTCGATCGTGGAGTGGGTGCGGGGGAATGTGCGGGCGGAAGCCGGGGCGTAGCCCGCCCCGCCCGACCCCCTGGGCCGCCCCGCCGCCCCATCGCCGCCTGCGGACCGGCAGGCGACGGGCCACGCAGTTCCCCGTGCCCCTTCTCGACCGGGGGCTCGCCTGCGGGCCGGTGGCGGGCTGGTCGCGCAGTTCCTCGCGCCCCTTCGGGGCCCGGATTTCGGCTGCGGGTCGGTGGTGGGCTGGTCGCGCAGTTCCCCGCGCCCCTTTTCGGCTCGGTGTTCGTCTGCCGGCCGGTGGGGGTTGCTCGCGCAGTTCCCCGCGCCCCTTCGGGGCCCGGATTTCGGCTGCGGGTCGGTGGTGGGCTGGTCGCGCGGTTCCTCGCGCCCCTTTTCGGCTCGGTGTTCGTCTGCCGGCCGGTGGGGGTTGCTCGCGCAGTTCCCCGCGCCCCTTCGGGGCCCGGATTTCGGCTGGGGGTCGGTGGTGGGCTGGTAGCGCGGTTCCTCGCGGTCCTGAAGGTCTGTGGGTGAGGCGACTGTTCCGGGGGCGGGGGGTTTCCTCAGGGGCGCGGGGAACTGCGCGAGCAACCCAGCACGGTCCGCAGACGAAAGAGGGGTTCCCGGGCGGAGCCCGGGGGGCGGGCCGCAGGCCCCGCAAGGGGGCCGAGACGGAGTCCGGGTGGTGGGCCGCAGGCCGCTCAGGGGGCTCGGGTGGAGCCCGGTGGTGGGGTGCAGGTGCAGGGGCCGTAGGTCCCGCGAGGGGTCGGGGCGGAGCCCCGGTGGGACGTCCACCTTCTGCCCCCTCACCCCCCGGAGGGTTACGGGAAGGGGCGGGGTGGGGAAATCAACCCCCCAGCTCCCCCAGCATCACCCCCCGCAGCCCCAACGTCCCCACCAACCGCTGAAACGCCTCAGCCCAATACCCCCCCGCCCCCGGCGAAGCCCCCTCCTCCTCCACCGGCACAGCCGTCAACCCCTCCAGCCTCCCCGCCTCCGCAGGGTCGAGGCACCGCTCCGCCAGCCCCATCACCCCGCTGAAGCTCCACGGATAGCTGCCCGCGTCCCGCGCGATCTCCAGGGCGTCGACCACGGCCCGCCCCAGCCCCGCCGACCACGGCACCAGGCACACCCCCAGCAACTGGAACGCCTCCGACAACCCGTGCGCGGCGATGAACGCGGCGACCCACTCCGCCCGTTCCTCCTCCGGCAGCGTCGACAGCAGCTTGGCCCGCTCGGCCAGCGACACCGGCCCGGCGTTGCCGCCCGGCGGCGAGGACGGGGTGCCCAGGAGCGCCCGCGCCCACTCCGCGTCGCCCTGCCGCACCGCCGCCCGGCACCACGCCGCGTGCAGTTCGTCCCCCCAGTCGTCGGCGACCGGCAGCGCCACGATCTCACGCGCCGAACGCCCTCCGAGCCGCCCCGTCCAGCCCCCCAGCGGGGCCGCCTCCACCAACTGGCCGAGCCACCACGACCGTTCGCCCCGCCCGGTCGGCGGCTTGGGCGCCACCCCGTCCCGCTGCATCGCCGCGTCGCACTCGTGCGGTGCCTCCACCGCTATCCGCGCCCCGCCCCCGTCCCCCGAGCGGTCGAGCGCGACGCACGACGCCGCCCGCGCCGCCATCCGTCCGGCCAGCGCGGAGGCGGGCAGCGCCGACAGCAGTTCGGCGGCCGTGGCCCGGACGTTGCGGCTGCGGTCGGCGAGGGCCTGCTCCAGGAACGGTTCGTCCTGCCCGGACAGCCCCGTCCGCAGCGAGTCGAGGAACATCAGCCGGTCCTCCGCCCGCTCGGCCGCCCAGGTCCCGGCGAGCAACTCCCGCGCGGCGCCCGGCTCGTACGCCCGTACCGCCGCCAGCAGTGCCACCCGCTCGGCGAACAGCCCCTCCTCCCACAGCCGCCGCACCGCCTCGGCGTCCGAGACGTCGGGCAGGGCCGCGCTTCCCGGCCCGCCGCGCAGCGCGAACCGCCACTCGGGGTTCAGCCGGGCCAGCCACATCCCGCGCGGCCCGGCGAACGCGAGCGCCTGCGGCCGCAGGTCCGTACGCGCCCGGGCCGCGTCGAGCAGCGCGGGCAGCAGCTCCGCAGGCGCCCGGAACCCCCGCTCGGAGGCCGCGCTCAGCCACTGCGGCAGCAGCTCCGCCAGATCCGGCGCCGCCCCGCGCCGCCCCCCGGAGTGCGCCGACGCCGAACGGTCCGCCAGCAGTTGTCCCAGCCTTCGCCGCGCGGCCTCCGGCAGGGGCCGCCGGCCGTCCTCCGGCGCCCTCTCCGGCCGTACGGACGCGGGCGCGGGCAGCAGGGCCGCCCGGCGGCGGACGGTCTGCCGCGCCGCCTCGTCAAGGAGCGCGGCCGGCTCACCGGCGGCGGGCCGCCGCTCGGTGCCGAGCAGCGCGGTGGTGACCAGCTCCTCCCAGGAACCGTCCCGCTCCCCGGCCGCAGCGGCCATGGTGGCCTCCCCTCCGTACACAGGCGCCATGTGCGCGCCCTCCCCTCCCCGTATGTGTTCGCGCACCTGCGCGTGCCCCCGAGCGGCGCTCACCTCAGCCGCACCGCCTCCGCCTCGCCCGGCGCCCACCCCGCCAGGGGCGCGAACCCCCGGTGGCCGCACTCGCCGAACACCGTCACCGGGCCGCCGCCCGACAGCGCGACGAGCTTCCACAGCCCCGCCCGGTCGGCCGCCGCCTGGGCCACCGGCAGCGCCGACCCGCCCTCGCTGTCGGCCAGTTGCCACGTCTCCGCGCCGCCCTCGACGGGCGGCACCGGTATCACCCCGCCCAGCGTCACCGGCCACGCGTCCAGCCACGGGTCGTCCCGCAGCGCCCGTCCGTACCGCTCCGTCGCCTCGGCCGTGGTGGCGCCCGGCGGTGGCCCCTCCGCCGGGAGCGGCGCCCCGAACCGCTCGCCCAGCGCGGCGCGCACCTGGCCGCCGCCCGGATACGGCGTGAGCTCGGCGTCGATCGCCAGGCCGACCGGCAGGGCGAGTTCGGGGGCCCGGCCCGCCGCGCCGAAGTCGAGCACCATCGCCGTGCGGCCCGACTCCCGCCCGTGCAGCCAGATCCGGCGCGTGGTCAGCTTGGCGTCGGCCGTGTCGTACTGCGCCAGGACCTGCCACAGGTCCCGCACCGGCGGCCCCTGCGGCGGCGTGGGCACGCCGACCCGCGCCCGGACCGTGGCGGCCAGCGGCTCGGGCAGCGCCTCGCGGCCCAGCCAGGCCCGGTCGAGCAGATGCAGCAGCGCGCACTCCTCCAGGAGCCGCACCGGCCAGCCCGGACCGGAGCCCGGTATCGCCCCCAACTCCCTTACCCGCGCTGCCAGTCCCGGTGCCTGCGCGTCGACCATGCGGGCGGCCGTCTCCTCCCACAGTCCGTACCCCGGCCGCTCGGCCGCCGCCAGGCCGCCGCGCAGCAGGTCCTCAAGGCGCTGCTCCAACTCGCCCGCCCCGGCCGTGACCCGCTCGGCGCGCCTCTCCGCGCGGCGCCTGGCCGCCTCGGGATCGGCCGTCCGCGCCTCGGCCGGCCCCGCCGCCCCGCTCTCCTTCTTCTCCGCCCGCGCCCGCCGCCCGCGCAGCCACTCCTCGGCCCAGCCGGGCACCTCCCCGTCCGCGACGGCCGGCACCGCCTGTTCGTCCGCGGCCCAGAGCAGCAGCAGCCCCAGCGCGTGCTTGCACGGGAACTTGCGGCTCGGGCAGCTGCACGCGTATCCGAGCCCGCCCGTGTCGACCACCGTCTGGTACGGCCTGCTGCCGCTGCCCTTGCACAGGCCCCACACGCTCACGTCGTCGCAGCCGCTCTCCGACCACGGGCCGGCCGTGCCCAGCCTGCTCCCCGCCTTGCGTGACGCGGCGTCAGGAGCCAGGGCCAGCACCTGATCCGCCGTCCAGCGCACCCCCTGCTGATTCATGGTTCTGAAGGTAGCCGCCCCCACTGACAATCACCCCGGCCCGTGTGCTGACCCGGGCGTTGACCTGCGCTTTCGTTCGCGACGAGGCCGATTGTCAGTGGCGTGGTGCACCGTGGAGGCACATCGGGTCGACTGATCTGGAGGGGGATCCATGACCGTGTCCGCAACCCATTCCGCAGGCGCCGCGAGCGGTGTCGAGGCGGCCGCCGCCGAGGCCCTGCGTCCGCACGCCGAGCAGGCGTTCGCGCATGAGCTCAGGGCGCTGGCAGCCGCCGACGACCGGCCGAGGCCCGCCCGCTGGCAGCTCTCGCCGTGGGCGGTGGCCACCTATCTGCTCGGCGGCACCCTGCCGGACGGCACGGTGATCACGCCGAAGTACGTGGGCCCGCGCCGCATCGTCGAGGTCGCCGTCACCACCCTCGCCACCGACCGGGCGCTGCTGCTGCTCGGCGTCCCCGGGACCGCCAAGACGTGGGTGTCCGAACACCTCGCCGCCGCCGTCAGCGGCGACTCCACGCTGCTGGTGCAGGGCACGGCCGGCACCCCCGAGGAGGCGATCCGGTACGGGTGGAACTACGCGCAACTGCTCGCGCACGGCCCGAGCCGGGCCGCCCTGGTGCCCAGCCCGGTCATGCGCGCCATGGCCGAGGGGATGACGGCCCGGGTCGAGGAGCTGACCCGTATCCCCGCCGACGTGCAGGACACGCTGATCACGATCCTGTCGGAGAAGACCCTGCCCATCCCCGAGTTGGGCCAGGAGACCCAGGCCGTGCGCGGCTTCAACCTCATCGCCACGGCCAACGACCGCGACCGGGGGGTCAACGAGCTGTCGAGCGCGCTGCGCCGCCGCTTCAACACGGTGGTGCTGCCGCTTCCGGCGACCGCCGACGAGGAGGTCGACATCGTCTCCCGCCGGGTCGACCAGCTCGGCCGCTCGCTCGACCTGCCCGCCGCGCCCGAGGGCATGGACGAGATCCGCCGTGTCGTCACCGTCTTCCGCGAGCTGCGCGCCGGGGTGACGGGCGACGGCCGCACCAAGCTCAAGTCGCCCTCGGGGACGCTCTCCACGGCCGAGGCGATCTCGGTGGTGACCGGCGGTCTGGCGCTGGCCGCGCACTTCGGCGACGGTGTGCTGCGCTCCGGCGACGTGGCGGCGGGCATCCTCGGCGCGGTCGTCCGCGACCCGGCGGCGGACCGCGTCATCTGGCAGGAGTACCTGGAAACGGTGGTGCGCGAGCGCGACGGCTGGAAGGACTTCTACCGCGCCTGCCGAGAGGTGTCGGCATGACCGGCCCGTCCCCAAGGACGCCGGGCGCGCCGCCACCGGGCCCCTGGCTGCTCGGCGTGCGCCACCACGGCCCCGGTTCGGCGCGCGCCGTCCGGGCCGCGCTGGAGGCGGCGCGGCCCCGGGCGGTGCTGATCGAGGGCCCGCCCGAGGCCGACGGGCTCCTCGCGCTCGCCGCCGACCCGGACATGCGGCCACCGGTCGCCCTGCTCGCCCATGTGGTGGACGACCCGCGCCGCGCCGCCTTCTGGCCGATGGCGGCGTTCTCGCCGGAGTGGGTGGCCCTGCGCTGGGCCCTGGAGGAGGGCGCCGAGGTCCGCTTCATCGACCTCCCGGCGTCCCACTCCCTGGCGCTGGGCGAGAGCGCCCCGGACACCGAACCGCTCAGCGCGACGGACAACGGCCCGGACGGAGGCCCTGGCAACGGCCCGGACGACGGCCGTGACAACGGCCCCGCGTGCGAGGGGAATGGCGAGGGAGATCCCGAAGGCGCCCCCGTCGAGCCCGCCCTGCGCGTCGACCCGATCGGCGTGCTCGCCGAGACCGCCGGATACGACGACCCGGAGGCCTGGTGGGAGGACGTCGTGGAGCACCGCGACGGCACCCCGGGCGCCGACCCGTACGGCCCGTTCGCCGTCCTGGGCGAGGCGATGACGGCGCTGCGCGAGGCGTACGGGGACGGCGGCCACACGCGCGACCTGGTGCGCGAGGCGTACATGCGCCGGCAACTGCGGGGAGCGCGGCGCGAGTTCGGGGACGAGATCGCGGTGGTGTGCGGCGCCTGGCACGTGCCCGCGCTCGCCGCCCGCACCACCGTGGCCGCCGACCGGGCGCTGCTCAAGGGCCTGCCCAAGGTGAAGGCCGAGCTGACCTGGGTGCCCTGGACCCACCGCCGCCTCGCCCGGCACAGCGGCTACGGGGCGGGCATCGACTCGCCCGGGTGGTACGGACATCTGTTCTCCGCCCCCGACCGGCCCGTCGAACGGTGGATGACCAAGGTCGCCGGACTGCTGCGCGCGGAGGACCGGCAGGTCTCGTCCGCGCACGTCATCGAGGCGGTGCGGCTCGCCACGACCCTCGCCGCGATGCGCGGACGCCCGCTGCCGGGCCTGACCGAGACGACCGACGCGGTGCGGGCGGTGATGTGCGAGGGCTCCGACGTGCCGCTCGCCCTCGTCCAGGACCGCCTCGTCGTCGGCGATGTGCTGGGCGAGGTCCCGGAGGCCGCCCCGGCCGTCCCGCTCCAGCGCGATCTCACTCGCGCCCAGCGCGCCCTGCGCCTCAAGCCGGAGGCGCTGGAGCGGGAGCTGGAGCTCGATCTGCGCAAGGAGACCGACGCCGCGCGCAGCCGGCTGCTGCACCGGCTGAGCCTGCTCGGCATCGGGTGGGGCGAGCAGTCGGTGTCCCGGGGCAGCACCGGCACGTTCCGGGAGAGCTGGCGGCTGCGCTGGGAGCCCGAGCTGTCGGTGCGGGTGGCCGAGGCCGGGGTCTGGGGGACCACGGTCCTGGCCGCCGCCACCGCCCGGACCGAGGCGGAAGCCGTGGGGGCGACGGTCCTGGGGGAGATCACCGCGCTGGCCGAGCGCTGTCTGCTGGCGGAACTCCCCGACGCGCTTCCCGTGGTGATGCGCGCGCTCGCCGACCGGGCCGCGCTCGACACCGACGTCGCCCACCTCGCCCAGGCGCTGCCCGCCCTGGCCCGCACGCTGCGGTACGGAGACGTACGGGGTACGGAGACCGCCGCGCTCGGGGAGGTCGCGGCCGGGCTCGCCGAGCGGATCTGTGTCGGCCTGCCGCCCGCCTGCACGGGCCTGGACGCGGACGGCGCCACCGAGATGCGCCGCCGCGTCGACGACGTCCACACCGCCCTGGCCCTCCTCCCGCAGGCGCCCGACGGACCGCTCACGCTGCGGGACCGCTGGGCTTCGGTCCTGGCCAGGCTGGCCGGGCGCGACTCGGTGGCGGGGGAGATCCGGGGCCGCGCCGTCCGGCTGCTCCTGGACGACGGACGGCTGGAGGACACCGAGGTGGAGCGCCACATGGGCCTGGCGCTCTCCGTGGGGACACCGCCGGGCGAGGCCGCCGCCTGGATCGAGGGGTTCGTCGGGGGAGCGTCGGGCGGCGGCATGCTGCTCGTCCACGACGAGCGGCTGCTGGCCCTGGTCGACACCTGGCTGACCGGCGTCCCGGCCGACGCCTTCACGGACGTACTGCCGCTGCTGCGCCGCACCTTCTCGGCGTACGAACCGGGAGTGCGCCGCACCCTCGGCGAGCTCGTCCGGCGCGGCCCCGGCACGTCCGGTCCGGCCGCCGCCCTCACCTCGGCCCCCGGTTTCGCGGCCGGGCTGGACCAGGAGCGCGCCGACGCCATGGAGCCGCTGCTGCGGCTGCTCCTCGGCGGTGCCCACGGGCCGGGCGCCCAGGGCCCAGGCGCGCACGGGCCAGGCGCGCACGGGTCAAGCGCCCACGGCTCGGGCGCCCACGGCCCCGGCGCGCACCCGCAGCAGTCCGACCAGGACCAGATGGCAGGAGCGGTGAAGTGAGCACAGGTCAGCCGACGACAGGCACCGGGCACCTCGACGCGGCCTCCGGCGAGCGGCTGCGCCGCTGGCGGATGGTGCTCGGCGGGGAGCAGGGCGCCGAGGGGACGGGCCACGCGCTCACCGGGCGCGACGCCGCGATGGACGGCGCCCTCTCCGCGCTCTACGGCGGCTCCGGCGACCGGGGAACGTCCAAGGACCGGGGCGCCGGGCTCGGCGCCTCCGCCCCGGCCGTGGCCCGCTGGCTGGGCGACATCCGTACGTACTTCCCCAGCCCCGTCGTCCAGGTCATGCAGCGCGACGCCATCGACCGGCTCGGGCTCTCCGCGCTGCTCCTGGAGCCGGAGATGCTTCAGGCCGTCGAGGCGGACGTGCACCTGGTGGGCACGCTGCTCTCGCTCAACAAGGCGATGCCGGAGACCACCAAGGAGACGGCCCGCACGGTCGTCCGCAAGGTCGTCGAGGACCTGGAGAAGCGGCTCGCGACCCGGACGAGGGCGACGCTGACGGGCGCCCTGGACCGTTCGGCGCGGATCAGCCGCCCCCGCCACCGGGACATCGACTGGGACCGCACCATCCGGGCGAACCTGAAGAACTACCTGCCCGAGCACGGCACGGTCGTCCCGGACCGCCTCATCGGCTACGGACGGGCCGCCCAGTCCGTCAAGAAGGACGTCATCCTCTGCATCGACCAGTCCGGCTCGATGGCCGCCTCCGTCGTCTACGCGTCGGTCTTCGGCGCCGTCCTCGCCTCCATGCGCTCGATCGCCACCCGCCTCGTCGTCTTCGACACGGCCGTCGTCGACCTCACCGACCAGCTCGACGACCCGGTGGACGTGCTGTTCGGCACCCAGCTGGGCGGCGGCACCGACATCAACCGGGCCCTCGCCTACTGCCAGTCGCAGATCACCCGTCCTGCCGACACCGTCGTCGTACTGATCAGCGACCTCTACGAGGGAGGGATCCGCGACGAGATGCTCAAGCGGGTGGCGGCGATGAAGGCCTCCGGGGTGCAGTTCGTGGCCCTGCTCGCCCTCTCCGACGAGGGAGCCCCGGCCTACGACCACGAGCACGCGGCGGCCCTGTCCGCGCTGGGCGCGCCCGCCTTCGCCTGCACCCCCGACCTCTTCCCGGAGATCATGGCGGCGGCCGTCGAGAAGCGGGCTCTGCCGATACCTGACACGCTGTGAACAGGTGATCTGTGACAGGTATCACCGCTCCGGTGTGATCTGCGATTTAGGGAGCTCGCTCTGGCGGGGATAACCTGCGAGACGGACATGCCGCGTACCCGGCCACCGTGTACGCCTCCCTCAGTGACAGCGCCGTCACGTTGCCCTTCGCGGCACGCCCACGCAGAAAACGAACCGCGAGACCACTGAAAAGGGACGGACGCGCGTGGACCTGTTCGAGTACCAGGCGAGGGACCTCTTCGCCAAGCACGGTGTACCGGTGCTGGCCGGTGAAGTGATCGACACGCCTGAGGCAGCCCGCGAGGCGACCGAGCGGCTGGGCGGCAAGTCCGTCGTCAAGGCGCAGGTGAAGGTAGGCGGCCGCGGCAAGGCCGGCGGCGTGAAGCTGGCCGCGAACCCGGACGAGGCCGTCGCCCGGGCCACGGACATCCTCGGCATGGACATCAAGGGCCACACGGTCCACAAGGTGATGATCGCCGAGCTGTCCCCGGAGATCGAGGCGGAGTACTACGTCTCGTACCTCCTCGACCGCACCAACCGCACCTTCCTCGCCATGGCGTCGGTGCAGGGCGGCATGGACATCGAGGAGGTCGCGGAGAAGACCCCCGAGGCCCTCGCGAAGGTCCCGGTCAACGCCGTCGAGGGCGTGACCATCGAGAAGGCCCGCGAGATCGTGGCCCAGGCGAAGTTCCCGGCCGAGGTGGCCGAGGGCGTCGCCGAGGCGATGGTGACCCTGTGGGAGACCTTCGTCGCCGAGGACGCGCTCCTCGTCGAGGTCAACCCGCTGGTGAAGACCAAGGACGGCCGCATCCTGGCCCTGGACGGCAAGGTCTCGCTCGACGAGAACGCCGGCTTCCGCCAGCCCGGCCACGAGGCGCTCGAGGACAAGGACGCGGCCAACCCGCTCGAGGCCGCCGCCAAGGCCAAGGGCCTCAACTACGTCAAGCTCGACGGCGAGGTCGGCATCATCGGCAACGGCGCGGGGCTCGTCATGAGCACCCTCGACGTCGTGGCGTACGCCGGTGAGAACCACGGTGGCGTGAAGCCGGCCAACTTCCTCGACATCGGTGGCGGCGCGTCCGCCCAGGTGATGGCGAACGGCCTGGAGATCATCCTCGGCGACACGGACGTCAAGTCCGTGTTCGTCAACGTCTTCGGTGGCATCACCGCCTGCGACGAGGTCGCCAACGGCATCGTCCAGGCGCTGAAGCTCCTCGCCGACAAGGGCGAAGAGGTCACCAAGCCGCTGGTCGTGCGCCTCGACGGCAACAACGCGGAGCTGGGTCGCAAGATCCTGTCGGACGCGAACCACCCGCTGGTCCAGCGTGTGGACACCATGGACGGCGCGGCCGACAAGGCCGCCGAGCTCGCGGCCGCGCGCTGACCTTCGCCCGTCTCCGACACGACTAAGGGACTCAGGAAACCAGAGCCATGGCTATCTTCCTCAACAAGGACAGCAAGGTCATCGTCCAGGGCATGACCGGTGCCACGGGCATGAAGCACACCAAGCTCATGCTCGCGGACGGCACCAACATCGTCGGCGGTGTGAACCCGCGCAAGGCCGGTACGTCCGTCGACATCGACGGCAACGACATCCCGGTCTTCGGCACGGTCGCCGAGGCGATGGAGAAGACCGGCGCCAACGTGTCCGTCCTCTTCGTGCCGCCGGCGTTCGCCAAGGCCGCCGTGGTCGAGGCGATCGACGCCGAGATCCCGCTCGCCGTGGTGATCACCGAGGGCATCGCGGTCCACGACTCCGCCGCCTTCTGGGCGTACGCGAAGGCCAAGGGCAACAAGACCCGCATCATCGGCCCGAACTGCCCCGGTCTGATCACGCCCGGCCAGTCCAACGCCGGCATCATCCCGGGCGACATCACCAAGCCGGGCCGTATCGGCTTGGTGTCGAAGTCCGGCACGCTGACGTACCAGATGATGTACGAGCTCCGTGACATCGGCTTCTCGTCCGCCGTCGGCATCGGTGGCGACCCGGTCATCGGTACGACGCACATCGACGCGCTCGCCGCGTTCGAGGCCGACCCCGACACCGACCTGATCGTCATGATCGGCGAGATCGGCGGCGACGCCGAGGAGCGCGCGGCCGACTTCATCAAGGCCAACGTGACCAAGCCGGTCGTCGGCTACGTCGCGGGCTTCACCGCGCCCGAGGGCAAGACCATGGGCCACGCCGGCGCCATCGTCTCCGGCTCCTCCGGCACGGCCGCCGCCAAGAAGGAGGCCCTGGAGGCCGCGGGCGTCAAGGTCGGCAAGACGCCGACCGAGACGGCCAAGCTGGCGCGCGAGATCCTCGCCGGCTGACCTCCCGGTCACCCGTACGGCTGGTCCGTACGTCTGGTCCGTACGTCTGGACGTCTGTACGTCCGCACGCGCGTGGGCCCGTACTCCCCTCGGACATCACCGACGGGGGTGCGGGCCCACGCGCGTTCGCGTGCGCGCGGGTCGCGCGCGCCGGTCAGCGGAACTCCGGGACCAGCCGTTCGGGCCCGTGCACGGGCTCTTCGAGCAGCTTGCGGTGGAGCTCCACGTCCACCTCGCCCTGCCGCTGCGGACCGCTGTTGAGCGGGACGTTGCCGATGCGCTGGCCCGGGGAGACGGGCGGGATGTAGCGGGTGGGCGCGGTGGAGAGCGTGAACGCGGTCGCGCCCACGATGACGGCGGTCAGGCTGACGGCGGCGCGCGTCCAGACCCGGATGCGGCGCTCGCCGCCGGTCCGCACGCGCCGGGGGCCGGGCAGCTTGACGACGCCCTCCGGCTGGGCGAGCACCAGGTCACCGAGGCGCTGGCGCAGCAGCGCGGACAGCGCCTCCGGGGTGGCCGCCGCGGCGAGTTCCGGTACGCGGAAGGCGACGGCCTCGCGGGCGTGCAGCACCCGGTTCGCGGTGGCGGGGGTGCTGGCCTGGGTCTCGGCGGCGGTCTCGGGCAGGTCGAGGCCGAGGCCGTCGTAGAGCAGGAGCGTACGGCGGTAGGCGGGCGGCAGTTCGAGGAGCGAGCGCAGCAGCCTCCGGAGCCCGCGGTCGGCCGGGGGCCGGTCGGGACGGCGGTGCGCGGGGCGGAACCGGTGCCAGGGGGAGAGGGCGTACTCGTGCGCCGCGGCCCGCACCCACCCGGCCGGGTCCGGGTCGGTGGCGACCTCGGGCCAGTGCTGCCAGGCGAGGTGGAAGGCGCGCTCGACGGCCTCCTTGGCCAGCTGCCGCCGCCCGGTGAGCAGGTACGCCTGGTGGGCGAGGGGGGTGGAGAGGGCGGCGTAGAGGGCGTCGAAGGCTTCGCCCGCGGTGTCGAAGAGGGGGTGGGGGTGGCCGGGGAGCCCGGGGTCGGCCCCGGCCTCGTCGCCGGGGTCGGTCCCGGTCTCTGTCGCGGCCTCGGCGCCGGTCTGGGTCTCGGTCTCTGTCTCGGCCTGGGCGGCGGGCTCGGTGTCGGGGTCCGTGCCGCTGCCTGATCCGACGCCCTTGCCGGGATCCGTGCCGGTTTCCGCGCTCGAACGGGCCGGGTGGTCTCCGCCGCCCGGGGCTTCCTTGAGCGGGCCCTCGGGGGCCGGGCCCGCCACGAGCGCGGCCGGCAGCGTGGCGCCGGGAGGCGTACCGCCCGCCCGTTCGGCGAGGAGCGTGGCCTCACCGGCCGGTGAGGGGAACGGGGCCGGGGCGTGGCCGTGGGAGGGTTCCTGGCCGTGGGCGGGTTCCTGGATGGGGGCGGGTCCTTGGGCGTGAGCCGCGTCGCGGACGTGGCTCGGGTCGTGGACGTGGCCCGGGTCATGGGCCGGGTCGTGGCGGACCGGGGCCGAGGCCGGGGGCTTGGCGGCGCGCTTCGCGGCGGAACGGGGGCGGCGGGTGCTGTGGCGCTTGAGTGACACGCCGGGTTTCACCCGGACGGTGGGGGCGCCCGGCCCCGACCCCGTTCCCGGCTCCGTTCCCGTCCCCGGCTTCGACCCCGACCCGGTATCCGCTCCGGCGTCGGCGCCGCCGTTCGCGCTTCCGCCGCCCGGGGAGGCGTCGGCGCGCGGTGCCGGGGGCGGGGCCCCGCCGGAGCCCGTGGCGGACCGTTCCTCCGGGGACGGCAGGGGCGGCGACGACATGGCGGCACCGGTGTCGGACGTGCGCTCTGTCATGAAGGGCTCCCTGGACTCCCCGCGAAGGCCGAGACGGCCGTACCGCCCGCAGCCTTACCCCGAGCGGAAAAGTACATAAACGTATATTGGGCGACACGGCGGGCATTTTCCCGTTACGCGGATAAGGCGCGTGTCGTTGGCAGCATGGCGGCGTGACACAAGTGACCGATCGCGGCCTGATGGTGCCGACGGCCCAGGGCCGCTCGTCCGTGCTGGCGACCTGCGTGCTGCGCGGGGTGATGGCGGCGGGGCTCGGCCTTGGCGCGCTCGCCGTGCTGGTGACGGTGGTGTGGATCAGCTCGCCGTACCCCGACAGCGGGCCCGGCGGCGCTCTGCGCGCGGCGGCCTCGCTGTGGCTGCTCGCCCACGGGGCACAACTGGTCAGACCGGACACGCTCAGCGGGGTGCCCGCGCCGGTGGGCGTCGTGCCGCTGCTGCTGGTCGGGCTGCCGGTGTGGCTGGCGCACCGGGCGGCGCGGGACGTGCCGGCGTACGGGGACGACCAGGAGTACGGGGGCGAGGGCGAGGGCGGGGACGGGGACGGGGACGAGGCCGAGGAGGACGACGACGAGTCGGTGGTGCTGCCGCCGCCCTGGACCGCCTTCGCGGCCGTGACCGGCGGATACCTCGCCGTGGGCGCGGCGGCGGTGCTGTACGCGTCCGACGGTCCGCTGCCCGCCGCGCCGTTCAGCGCCGCACTGCATCTGCTGCTGGTCGCGTCGGGGGCGGTGGCGGCCGGGCTCTGGACCGCGTACGGCCGCCCCCGCGCCGCGCTGCCGCACTGGGTGCCCGGCGCGGTGGGCCGGGTGCTGGTGGGTCGTCATGTTCATACGGCTGTACGAGCCGGGTCGGCCGGAACCGCTGTGCTGCTGGCGGGCGGGGGGCTGCTCGCGGGGACGGCGCTGATGTGGCACCTCGGTACGGCCCAGGACACGTTCCTGCGACTGGCGGAGGACTGGCCGGGGCGGCTCGCGGTGGTGCTGCTGGCACTGGCGCTGGTGCCGAACGCGGCGGTGTGGGCGGCGGCGTACGGGCTGGGGCCGGGGTTCCTGCTCGGGGCGGGCGCGGTGGCGACGCCGCTCGGCGTGACGGGGACGCCGGCGGTGCCGCACTTCCCGCTGCTGAGCGCCCTGCCCGAGGAGCCGCGCGGCAACTGGGCGACCTGGTCGGTGGCGGTGCTGCCGGTGGCGGCCGGGGTGGCCGTCGGCTGGTGGACGGCGCGGCGGGCGAGGGACGGGGAGGAGGCGTGGCGGCCCGGGGAGACGGCGCTGGCGGCGCTGTACGGGGCGGTGGTGTGCGGGGCGGCGCTCGCGTTCCTGTCCGCGCTCTCGGGCGGCCCGCTCGGCACGGCGCGGCTGGCGGCGCTGGGGCCGGTGTGGTGGCGCACGGGGGCGGCGGCACTCGGGTGGACGGCGGGGGTGGGGGTGCCGGCGGCGCTGGTGCTGCGGTGGTGGTGGGGACGGGTGCCGGCGGAGCCGGAGGTGCCGGAGACGGCGCCGGGGGTGACGCCGGGGGTGCCGTCCGCCGTTCCGGATGGGCTGCCCGTGCGGGCGGCGGTGTCGGAGGGGCGGTCGCCCGTGGGGCGGGGGCGGTCGTGGTTGCGGGTCGTCCGGTGGCGGCGGCCTGCGGGCGGGGTGCGGTGGTGGGCGCGGCTCGTGTGGTGGCGGCGGCCTGCGGGCGGGGTGCGGTGGTGGGCGCGGCTCGTGTGGTGGCGGCGTCCGGGGGGCGGGGGAGAGGTGGTGGAGCGGGGCGCGTACGAGCCGTACGACTTCCTGCCGACGGGGGCGGGGGCGTGGCACGAGAGCGGGGCGCGGGAGGCGCGGTGGGCCGCGTTGCGGGAGGCGTCCGGGGGGTTGATGCCGGAGATCGCGCCGGGGGCGGGGGGTGCGGGGGAGCGGGATGCGGGGGAGGACGCGGGGGCGGGGCCGCAGTAGCCATCCCGGCCCACCCGCCCGCCCGTTCGGCCGGGTTGGAGGGCCCGGGCCTCTGGAGGTGGCTTGCCGGGGGTCGGCGCCTGCGGGCCGGTGGTGGGCCTGTCCCACCCGCCCGCCCGTTCGGCGGGGTTGGTGCGCCCGGGTCCCTCGTGGTGGCCTTGCCGTCGTCGGCGTCTGCCGGCCGGTGGTCGTCTTGTCCCACCCGCCCGCCCGTGCAGTGGGGTTGGGATGGCCCGGGCTTCTTGTGGTGGGTTGCCCTCGGTCGGCGGCCGCCGTCCGGTGGTCGCGGTGCCCGCCTGCGGCGGGCTGTGTCCCACCCGCCCGCCCGTTCGGCGGGGTTGGAGGGCCCGGGCCTCTTGAGGTGGCTTGCTGCGGGTCGGCGTCTGCGGGTCGGTGGTCGCCTTCTCCCACCCGCCCGCCCGTTCAGCGGGGTTGGTGCGCCGGGTCCCTCGTGGTGGCCTTGCCGTCGTCGGCGTCTGCCGGCCGGTGGTCGTCTTGTCCCACCCGCCCGTCCGTGCAACCGGATTGGGATGGCCCGGGCCTCTCGTGGTGGGTTGCCCCCTGGTTGGCGGCTGCCGCCCGGTGGTCGCGGTGCCCGCCTGCGGCGGGCTGTGCCCCACCCGCCCGCCCGTTCAGCGGGCCTCTCGGGGTCGGCCTGCCGTCGTCGGCGTCTGGCGGCCGGGGTCGCCCTATCCGGCCCGCCCGCCCCTCCACCGGAGCCGGGCCAGGGAGCAAAGCCCGGCCCAGCCCCTCACGCACCCACCCCTACTCCTCCACCCCGAACATCGGCCGCAGCGGCTTCGGCAGCATGTCGTTGCACGACAGGGAGCCCGTCTTCGTCAGGGCGTCGTCCACGCACGTGTAGTAGTCGCGGTACACGATCTGCATCGTGAACGTCGCCGCCACGATCGACAGGGACAGGATCGCCGTCACCAGACCCGTCACCGCCGCCGTCGTCTGCGGCTTCGCGGGAGGCGCGGGCGGGGCCGGGGCCGAGGCGGGAGCCTCGGGGGGCTTCGGTTTGGCGCGCAGCGAGCTGATCGCCCAGTACAGCGCCAGTGAGCCCAGCAGCAGCGCGATCTCCGGCATGTCGAACAGGGCGAAGAAGAACGCCCACATGCCCGACAGCAGCGCGTAGCGCGCACGGCGCTGGGCCGGATCCGTGGGGTCCCAGCGCAGGGCGGGGCCCGGCGGCGGGTTCTGGCCGGGGTTGGGACCCGAGCCGCGCTCCGGGTCCTCCGGGCGGTTGCCGAAACCGCCCTGGCCCCGGCCGGGCTGGCGGCTGCTCCACTGGCTGCCCCAGGGCGAGCCGCCGTCCGCCGGGCGGCGCGGCCGCCACGGCTGGTCGGGGCGGCCCTCCGGCGGCGGTGCGAACGGGTTGTCGTCGGACGGCTTCCGGTCCCGGCCGCCGTCCTCCGACGCCCCCGGCCCCGAGCCGGCACCCGCGTTCGTACCGGTACCAGCGTCTGTGCCCGTGCCCGTGCCCGTGCCCGTACCTGTGCCCGCACCAGCGTCCGCACCCGCCCCCGGGCCCGGGTCGGCCCCGGTCCCCGTACCGGCCCCCGGACCCGCCCCCTCCCTCCCGGATCCCCCGGCTCCCTCGCCCCGCGGTGTGGGATCCGTCGGTCCCGACGTATCCGTCGTCGCGGGGGACTGGCGTTCTGCGAACGGCTGGTCGCGTCGGTCCGGCATCTGGTGAACGTCTTCCCCTCGGACCCCTCGCCAAGGGGGTCGCATTCGTCGGGCATTCAGGTGGAGTCGTCTCGCGCGTCCCGCCGGGCCGCCCGCACGGGCGGGGACCGGCCGGACACGCGACGCGACTCCGGCCCGTGCCCTTGTCCGTGCTCTTGTCGGTGCTCTTGTCGTCATCGTGGCGCCGTCCGCGGACCGCGCCTCCCCAGACGCTACCTGCCGGGCCTGCCCCCGTCCCGTGGGGGCGGTTCGGTGTGCCGGTATCGTTGCTGACGGTCGGCGCATTCGTAGGGTTCCCCGTATCGAGGGGGACGACTCGTTCGTACGACCGTACAAAGGTGCGTCGCGGGCGGAGTCCGACCGGGCGCCCGGCCCCGCCCGGCGGGGCGGACCGCACGCACCGGCACAGAACCGTTCCCGCCCCCCCCGCCGACCACGCCTCACCCCGCACCCCGTACGCGAGAAAGGGCCCAGCCGTGGCCTCCCCGCCCCCCTCCGCCGCGCCCGCGCGCCTCGTCGTGCTGGTCTCCGGATCCGGTACGAACCTCCAAGCGCTGCTCGACGCCATCGCCGCCGACCCCGACGGGTACGGGGCGCGGATCGTGGCCGTCGGGGCCGACCGGGGCGGCATCGTCGGGCTGGAGCGGGCCGAGAAGGCCGGTCTGCCCACTTTTGTCTGCCGGGTGAAGGACTACCCGACCCGGGAGGGCTGGGACCTGGCGCTCGCCGAGGCCATCGCGGCGTACGAGCCGGACCTCGTCGTCTCCGCGGGGTTCATGAAGATCGTGGGGAAGCACTTCCTCGCCCGGTTCGGCGGGCGGACCGTCAACACGCACCCCGCCCTGCTGCCCAGTTTTCCCGGCGCCCACGGCGTCCGTGACGCCCTCGCGTACGGCGCCAAGGTCACCGGATGCACCGTCCACTTCGTCGACGACGGCGTCGACACCGGCCCGATCATCGCCCAGGGTGTGGTCGAGGTCCGGGGGGACGACACGGAGGACGCGCTCCACGAGCGCATCAAGGAAGTCGAGCGAAGGCTGCTCGTCGACGTCGTGGGGCGGCTGGCCCGCGACGGCTATCGCATTGAGGGACGAAAGGTTCTGTTGCCGTGAGTAGCAAGCGGGAGATCCGTCGCGCGCTGGTCAGCGTCTATGACAAGAGTGGGCTGGAGGAGCTGGCGCGGGGTCTGCACGCGGCCGGGGTCGAGCTCGTCTCCACCGGCTCGACGGCCGGGCGCATCGCGGCCGCCGGAGTGCCGGTCACCAAGGTGGAGGAGCTGACCGGCTTCCCCGAGTGCCTGGACGGCCGGGTCAAGACGCTGCACCCGCGCGTCCACGCCGGCATCCTCGCCGATCTGCGCCTGGACGCGCACCGCGAGCAGCTGGCGGAGCTCGGCGTCGAGCCGTTCCAGCTCGTCGTGGTCAACCTGTATCCGTTCAAGGAGACCGTCGCCTCGGGCGCCTCCGCCGACGAGTGCGTCGAGCAGATCGACATCGGCGGGCCCTCGATGGTCCGGGCCGCCGCCAAGAACCACCCGTCGGTGGCCGTCGTCACCAGCCCCGAGCGGTACGCGGACGTGCTCGCGGCCGTCCAGAGCGGCGGCTTCGACCTGGAGGCCCGCAAGCACCTGGCCGCCGAAGCGTTTCAGCACACCGCCGCGTACGACGTGGCCGTGGCCTCCTGGATGACCAACGTGTACGCCCCCGAGGAGGGCGCGGTACTGCCCGGCTTCCTCGGCGGCACCTGGGAGCGCAAGTCCACCCTGCGCTACGGCGAGAACCCGCACCAGGCCGCCGCGCTCTACACGGACGGCCGGCCGGGCGGCATCGCCAACGCCGAGCAGCTGCACGGCAAGGAGATGTCCTTCAACAACTACGTGGACACCGAGGCGGCCCGGCGCGCGGCCTATGACCACGACGAGCCCTGCGTCGCGATCATCAAGCACGCCAACCCGTGCGGCATCGCGGTCGACGCCGACCTCGCCGCCGCCCACCGCAAGGCCCACGAGTGCGACCCGCTGTCCGCCTTCGGCGGTGTCATCGCGGTCAACCGCCCGGTGACGGTCGCCATGGCCGAGCAGGTCGCGGAGATCTTCACCGAGGTCATCGCGGCACCGGGGTACGAGGACGGGGCGCTGGAGGTCCTGGCGCGCAAGAAGAACATCCGCGTCCTCAAGGTCGACGGCACCCCCCACCAGCCCGGCGACCTCAAGCCGGTCTCGGGCGGCGCCGTGCTCCAGCAGACGGACGTCTTCCAGGCCGAGGGCGACGACCCGGCGAACTGGACGCTGGCCACCGGCGAGGCGCTCTCCGCGGACGAGCTCAAGGAACTCGCGTTCGCCTGGAAGGCCTGTCGGGCCGTCAAGTCCAACGCGATCCTGCTCGCCAAGGACGGCGCCTCGGTCGGTGTCGGCATGGGCCAGGTCAACCGGGTCGACTCCGCCAAGCTCGCGGTGGAGCGGGCGGGCGAGGAGCGGGCGCGGGGGGCGTACGCCGCCTCCGACGCGTTCTTCCCGTTCCCGGACGGGCTGGAGATCCTCACGGCCGCGGGCGTGAAGGCGGTCGTGCAGCCGGGTGGATCGGTGCGGGACGAACTCGTCGTGGAGGCCGCGAAGAAGGCGGGCGTCACGATGTACTTCACCGGGACGCGGCACTTCTTCCACTGAGCGGCGCCGGCCCTTCGCGGCCTCGCCCGGTCGGCCTCGCCCCGGGTGGCCCGGGGGCGCACACGCCGAGGGCCGCACCCCGCGTGCGGAGTGCGGCCCTCGGAGCGCGTGCGTCAGTAGCGCGGGCGGTTGAACCAGGCCGCGCCGTCGCGGGTCATCATGGCCGCCGCCATGATGCCGCCGAAGGCCAGCCACAGCAGGGCGATGACCACCGCGCTGGAGCTGCCGGCGTCGGCCGCGGTGGCCAGGATGAGGATGCCGACCAGGGCGCCCAGGATGCCGTAGACCATGGTCGTGATGCGCACGCCCTGGCCACCGCGCGAGAGCCGTGCGCCGAGCGTGATCGACAGGGCGGCCAGGCCGAGGGCGACCAGGGCGATGAGGACCATGATGCCGGCGGCGGCGTGGCCGAAGTCCGAGGCGAAGTTGTCGCCGAAGGTGTCGTCCGTCTTGTCCGACGCGTCGTCCGCGACCGCCGCGAAGAACAGCCACGCCAGGCCGCTCAGCACCTGAACCGCGCCCACGATGAACAGGAACACCCGGGCGGTCTGCATGAGGCCCGGCATCTGCGGGGGCATCATCATGCCGCCGGGGTACCCCGGGTACGCGGGCTGCTGCGGGTAGCCGTAGGGCTGCTGCTGCTGCGGCGGGCCCTGGGGGGCCGCCGGGTAGCCGTAGCCCGGCGGGCTCTGCGGCGGCGGCGGGGGTGCCTGGCCGTAAGGGTTGTTCGGGTCGCCGAAGCTCATGGCGGACTTCCTCCGTTGTTCCGTGCGGGGACGACGCGGCCCGAGCGGAGGAAAGATGATGTGTGAGCGGTTCGCCCCCCGGCACTGCCCGCGGTACTGCACGCATCATCGTTCTCAACGGGACATAAGTTTGTCCAGCCGGAAGCTGGATGTGTTGTGCAAGTGCAACTTGGGCGATCATCACTCGCCCTGGAAGAATGGGAAACATGACCGCCCAGATTCTCGATGGCAAGGCCACCGCCGCAGCGATCAAGTCCGATCTGGCCGTCCGCGTGGCGGCCCTGAAGGAGAAGGGGATCCACCCCGGTCTCGGCACCGTCCTGGTCGGCGAGGACCCCGCCAGCCAGAAGTACGTGGCGGGCAAGCACCGCGACTGCGCCCAGGTGGGCATCGCCTCCATCCAGCGCGAACTGCCCGCCACCGCCACGCAGGAGGAGATCGAGGCGGTCGTCAGGGAGCTGAACGAGGACCCGGAGTGCACGGGCTACATCGTCCAACTCCCGCTGCCCAAGGGCATCGACGAGAACCGCATCCTGACGCTGATGGACCCGGCCAAGGACGCGGACGGGCTGCACCCGACCAACCTCGGCCGCCTGGTGCTCAACGAGCCCGGCCCGCTGCCCTGCACGCCGTACGGGATCATCCAGCTGCTGCGCGAGCACGGGGTGGAGATCAACGGCGCCGAGGTCGTGGTGGTCGGCCGCGGGGTCACCATCGGGCGCCCGATGCCGCTGCTGCTGACCCGCCGCTCGGAGAACGCGACGGTGACGCAGTGCCACACCGGCACCCGTGACCTCGCCGCCCATCTGCGCCGCGCCGACATCATCGTGGCCGCCGCCGGGGTGCCGCACCTGGTCAGGCCCGAGGACGTCAAGCCGGGCGCGGCCGTCCTCGACGTCGGCGTCAGCCGCGACGAGAACGGCAGGATCCTCGGGGACGTGCACCCCGGGGTCACCGAGGTGGCGGGCTGGGTCTCGCCCAACCCGGGCGGCGTCGGCCCGATGACCCGCGCCCAGCTGCTGGTCAACGTCGTCGAGGCGGCGGAGCGCGGCGCGTCCGCGAGCTGACCGGAAAGGGACCGAGGCATGGACGCCGACACGAGTACGGCAGACGGCGGCTCCGGCGGGGACGACCCCGCCGAGCCGTCGGTGAGCGGCGCCCGGCCGTCCTCCGACGGGGCCGTGGCGGCCGCTCCCGCCCCCCGCCGGGCCTCCCGGCGGTTCCCCTCGGTCACGCGGTACACCGCGCGGCCCGAGGGCGGCGGACGGGCGGCCTCCGGGACCGCGCCGGCGCCCGCGCGCCAGTGGCCGCTGCTGAGCGTGCTGGGGTCGACCGGGTTCGGGCTGCTGCTCGTCTCGCTCGACCTCTTCCGGGCCGGGCTGATCATCATCGGCCTTGCCCTGCTGGCGGGCGGGGTGCTGCGCTGGCTGCTGCCCTCGGTGGGGATGCTGGCGGTGCGTTCGCGCTTCACCGACATCACCACGTACGGGGCGCTGGGCGTCCTGATCGTGCTGCTCGCCCTGGTGGCGCAGCCCAGGCCCTGGCTGGACATCCCGTTCCTGGAGGACGCGGTCCGCTTCACGGTGCGCTGAGCCTGCCCGCTTCGGTGTGCTGACCCGCCCGGAACGTCCCGTAAGTACACGGAACATCCCGTGAACGGACGGGACACCCGGTCAACAGAACGGCGCCCGTCCTCTCCCCCGTGGGAAGACGGGCGCCGTCTGTCCCCCGTGGACGTAAGAGTCATGGACGCGCCAAGGCGGCTACAAGGGAAGCCGGAGGCCTGTGGCGCGGAGGTGACCGTTCCGCAACTGTGTGTGCGTCGCGCAACAGCCGCCCCCGGGCGGCGGGGGCCTTGATGACGGCACCCTCCGCCGATGGGAGGATGGGGGCGGAACAGGGGCCAAGGGTGTGCCGGGGGCGGCATCGGCCTCGGGGGCACATCGGGCACAAATGGGGGGACAAGGGGGAAGCACATGCCTCGCTGGAAGGCGCTGCCGGAGGAACTCGACCCGCAGGTACGGGAGTTCGCCAGCCAGCTGCGCAGACTGGTCGACCGCAGCGGACTGAGCCTGGCGGCGGTCGCCGACCGCACCGGCTACAGCAAGACCTCGTGGGAGCGCTATCTGGGCGGACGGCTGCTGGCACCCAAGGCCGCGGTCGTCGCGCTCGCCGAGGCCACCGGCACCAATGCCATCCATCTGACCACCATGTGGGAGCTCGCGGAGCGCGCCTGGAGCCGCGCCGAGATGCGCCACGACATGACGATGGAACAGATCCGGATATCCCAGGCCCGCGCGGCGCTCGGCGAGTTCGGCCCGCCCCCCGGTGGCGGCGGCCCGCAGAGCCCGGCCCCCCGGCGCACCGCCGAGCCGTTGCCCACCGCACCCCGCCCCTCCGGCCTCGGCGCCCCCGGGGCCGAGCCGGACGCGGCCTGGGGCGTGCCGCCCCGGGGTCCCGAGCGCGCCCCGGGCGGCGGGGACGGGCCCGGCCCGGGCCGGCGCCGGCCCGCCCTGATCGCGGCCGGTGTCCTGGGCGTCCTGCTCGTCATCGCCGCGGTCCTCCTGCTCACCGGAGTGGGGAGCGGCGGCGACGACAAGGCATCCCCGGCGGCTTCGGCCACCCCCACCACCGCGGCGCCCTCGCTGCCCGCGGGAGTGAAGTGCGTCCGCGACAGCTGCACCGGACAGGACCCGGAAACGATGGGGTGCGGCGGCGCGTTCGCGAAGACGGTGGCGTCCGCGAAGATCGGCACCGCCCTGGTCCAGGTCCGCTACAGCCCGACCTGCCAGGCCGCCTGGGCCCGTATCCAGCAGGCCGCGCCCGGCGACGAGGTGCGGATCAGCTCGGGCGCCACGGCGGGCGGGACCGGCACGGTCGACGCCGACAAGGACGCGTACACCCGGATGCTCGCGGTCGACGGGCCCGGCTCGGCCCAGGCCTGCGCGACCCTCGCCTCGGGCCGCAAGGGCTGCACCACCGCGCGGTGAACCCGCCCCGGTGGCCCGGACGGGCCACCGGGTGAGGCGTCCCACAGGGGGGCGGGGGTTCGGGAGGGCCGGGGTCGGATAGCCTGACCGCTGGATGTCTCTTCACGTCAAGATTCAGTTCGGGACACCCGCGGGACGAGCCGCTCCCCGAGCCGGGCCTTGACGTGAGGAGACAGCCGGAACTAGGGGGCACAACCCCCACCACCTGCTGTTCTAAACGGAGATCGCCATGACCCGCACTCCCGTGAATGTCACCGTCACCGGCGCGGCCGGACAGATCGGCTACGCGCTGCTCTTCCGTATCGCCTCCGGTCACCTGCTCGGCGCGGACGTGCCGGTCAACCTCCGTCTGCTGGAGATCCCGCAGGGCCTGAAGGCCGCCGAGGGCACCGCCATGGAGCTCGACGACTGCGCCTTCCCGCTGCTGCGCGACATCGAGATCACCGACGACCCGAACGTCGCGTTCGACGGCGCCAACGTGGCGCTGCTCGTCGGCGCCCGCCCGCGCACCAAGGGCATGGAGCGCGGTGACCTGCTCTCCGCCAACGGCGGCATCTTCAAGCCGCAGGGCAAGGCCATCAACGACAACGCCGCGGACGACATCAAGGTCCTCGTCGTCGGCAACCCGGCCAACACCAACGCCCTGATCGCCCAGGCGGCGGCTCCGGACGTCCCGGCCGAGCGCTTCACCGCGATGACCCGGCTGGACCACAACCGCGCCATCTCGCAGCTCGCGAAGAAGACCGGCGCGGCCGTCTCGGACATCAAGCGCCTGACCATCTGGGGCAACCACTCGGCCACCCAGTACCCGGACGTCTTCCACGCCGAGATCGCCGGCAAGAACGCCGCCGAGCTGGTGAACGACGAGGCGTGGCTGGCCGACACCTTCATCCCGACCGTCGCCAAGCGCGGCGCCGCGATCATCGAGGCCCGTGGCGCCTCCTCGGCCGCCTCCGCCGCCAACGCCGCCATCGACCACGTGTACACGTGGGTCAACGGCACCGCCGAGGGCGACTGGACCTCCATGGGCATCCCCTCGGACGGCTCCTACGGCGTCCCCGAGGGCCTCATCTCGTCCTTCCCGGTCACCGTGAAGAACGGTACGTACGAGATCGTCCAGGGCCTGGAGATCAACGACTTCTCGCGCGCCCGCATCGACGCCTCGGTGCAGGAGCTCAAGGAAGAGCGTGACGCGGTGCGCGAGCTCGGCCTCATCTGAGCCCCGCCCGGCGGCTGTATCCGATGGCCCGGCCTCATCCAGCGCCACCTGAGCCCCGGCTCACCCACCACCCCCGTCGGCCCCACCGGGCCGTCGGGGGTGGTCTTTTTGGCGTACGACACGGACGGCGCCCCTCCTCTACGCTGTGACCTCCGTCACAGGCAACTCGCCTGTGGGTGTGGGGAGTTCGCTCATCGGGGGGACCGTTGACGCAGACCGACCCGGCGCGCCGGCCGGGCCGTCGGGGGCCGGGGGGTCCGTCCGGCGCGAGGGCGCCCGGCACCAGCGAGGCCACCCGGCTGCTGTGCGCGGGCGCGTATCTGGACGGCACCTTCCGTGACGCCGTCATCGACGAGCTGTACGTCCACGAGGAGCGCATCGCCGCGCCCTCGCTCGGCATCGACGCGGCGCGCGTGCTGGCGCACGCCCTGCGCGCCCGGCGCCTGGAGCTCGGCTGGTCCGCCGGGATCGTGCTGCTGTGGATCGTGGCGGTACCGCTCACGCAGTGGCTGATCCTCATCTACCTTCCGGCGTTCGCGCTGTTCACGCTGGCCGGCTGGGTCCGGGGGCCGCTGGAGCGGCCGCCCCTGGCCCGCCGGTTCGTCGCCTGGTACGTGCGCTGGGGCGGCTGGGGGTTCTACGGGTGGGCGCTGGTGTTCCTGCTGGAGCCCGCGCTGCGGGGCGGGGAGGCCGAGCTGCCCGCCCACCTCGCGCGCACCTCCGGCGACGCGCGCATCCAGGCCTGGTGCGCGCTGGTGCTGCCGCTGCTGCTGGCCTGGGCGGTCGCCATGCAGCGCGGCCAGTTCGCCAAGTCGCTCACCGAGGAGCTGTCCCGGTCCCGCTTCCCGACGCTCACCGCCGACCCGGCCGAGGCCGCCGAGGGCGTCCGCTTCCAGCGCCTGTCCCGCCGCATCCGCGCCGAGCAGCACGCGCCGCTGATCCTCTACCGCGTCGCCAACCCCTTCTGCGGCGCGGGCCGGCCGTACGAGCCGTGGTCGCTCTCCGTGGAACTGCGCCCGCGCGAGGGCCGCGAGCCCGAGCCGCTCGACAACAGCGCCATCCTGCGCCGGATCGTGCCGCTCCTGGAAGCGCTGCGCGTCCCCTCCCCGCACGGCTCGCCGGAGCTCGCCGACGCGGTCCGCGACCGGCTGCGGGAGCTGGAGCTCGACGAGATCGTGTTCCTGCCGGTCGTCGGGCTGCCGGCGCGCGCCGACGCCCCGTACACGCCGGGCGCCTTCGAGGAGCACCGCGCGCACGCGATCGAGGAGGGCGGCGAGACCCGGCGGCACTTCCTGCGGATCCGGGTCGGCGGCTGGGGCGAGGAGATCGTCACCACCGTCTTCGTCCGGGTCCACACCCAGGGCGGGATGCTGATGCTGGAGGTCGCCCCGCACGTGCTGCGCCCGGTCCGGCAGCTGTACCAGGACGCCGACCGGGCCGCCCACCGCTACCGGCACAACAACCGCTTCGGCAAGGCCGCCTGGGCGATGGGGCACACCCCGGCCGCCGCCGGGCGCGCGGTGCTCACGCTGTGGCGCGGCGCCGTCTCGCTGTGGCGGCTGGCCACCGGCGGGCACGGCCGGGCGCTGCCGGAGGGGCCGGTGCGGGCGGTGCGCGAACTGGGCTCCGACGACGACGCCTCGCTCTTCCAGGAGATGGACGTCAGCCGCTATCTGAAGTCCATCCAGGACCGGGTGGCGAACGGGGTGCGGCTCGCGCTCCAGGAGGCGGGCTGGGAGACGGACGAGTTCGTCCAGAAGATCGTCAACGTCGCCGAGGGGGCGACGTTCATCGAGACCGCCAAGGGTGCCATCGCGATCGGCAACCGCAACACGGTGGTCAGCCGAACGGGCAGAGGCAGAACGGGAGACGGCCGTGGCGACGGATGACGGGCAGGGAAAGACGCGGGGCGGGATCAGCATCGGCAGTGTGGTGGGCGCGATGGCCATCGGCGACCACAACACCGTCACCCACCAGCAGGGCGGCACGCCGGTGGACCCGGCGCAGGTGGAACTCCTGGAAGCGATACGGGAGTTGCGCGCGGACCTCGCGCGCGTGGTCGCGGGTGAACGCGTCCGGGCGCTCGACGGCGCGGCGGCCGACGCGGAGGCCGAGATCGCCGCGGCGGGCGCGGCGGGCCCGGGGCGCCTGGCCCGGCTGCGCGCGGCGCTCGCCGACGCGGAGGGCCTCACCGGCGTCCTCGCCTCGGCCGCCGCCGTCGGCCGGACGCTCGCCTCGCTCCTGGGCGGCTGAGCCATGAACGCACGAGGCGGCGGAGCCTGGTGGAACGACGAGACGCAGAGCTGGGAGCAGGGCGCACCACCGCCCGGCCGGGACGCCCCGCCGTCCCCGAGGCCTCCGGACCCGCCCGCCTTCGGACCGCCGCCGTACGCGCCACCGCCCCTGCCGCCCGGCCCGCCGCCCTACGCGCCGGTCCCGTACCACGAGGCGGAGACCGCGCGGGCGTACGAACTGCCGCGCGATCCGGCGCACCCGCCCGCGTACGCGCCGGTGGACCCGGGGCGGCGCCGACAGCGGGCGGTCGTGGCCGCCGTCGCCGTCGCCGTCCTCGCGGGCGGGGCGGCCGGGGGCTGGCTGCTGTGGGGCAGGGACGGCGGCCCCGGGAGCGGGGGAGTGGCGGGGTCCTCGGCCTCGGCGCCGGTGGAGCCGCCGACGGACAGCGCGACCGACGACCCGACGCCCACGGACACCTCCACGCCCTCGGAGACCACGACCACGCCCACCGACGACACGTCCGGCACGCCGGGAGCCACGCACACCGCCACCCCCGACACGGGAACCGCCCCCGTGCCCGACGGCTACCGCCCGGTGGACGACCCGCTCGGCTGGAGCGTCGCCGTCCCCGCCGCCTGGACCCGTACCGAGGAGCGCGGCAGCGCCCTCTACCGCTCGCCCGACGAGCGGTATCTGCTCCAGATGTTCCGGCTGACGGAACCGGGCATCACCCCGTACGAGGCGATGCGCGTCACCTCCGCCAACCTCGGCAACTACCGCGGCTACGAGCAGATCTCGCTGCGCCGCATGACCGAGGTGACCACCACGGACGCGGCCGAGCTGGTCTACGCGTACAACCGCACCGTCCAGACCGACCGCATCCAGGGCATCGCCCGCGCCTTCGTCGCCGGGAACGGGGTGCCGTACACGGTGCTGGTGTACGGCCCCGACGAGGACTGGCCCCTCCAGCGCGGGATCCTGAACAGGGTGCTGGGCACGTTCGCGCCGGAGTGAGCCCGGGGCGCGCGCCCCGGGCCCGTCTCAGCCCGCGCGCAGCTGGTCCGCCGCCTCCCGTACCGCCCTCATCGCGCGGCGCTGGAGGAGCGGGCCGAAGGTGATGCGCGCGGCGCCCAGTTCGCCCAGGCGGCGCGGGGTCGGCCCGTCCGCGAGCGCCACCTGGTTGACCGGGGCCGGCACGGCGGCGGCGATCTTCGGCAGATGGCCGGCGGGCGCCCCGTACGGGTAGACGCAGTCGGCGCCCGCCGCCACGTACGCGCGCGCCCGCGCGATCGTGGCGTCCAGGTCGTCCACGCCCTCGATGTACGTGTCCACGCGCGCGTTGATGAAGAGCCGGTCCCCGGCCGCCGCGCGCACCTCCGCCAGCCAGTCGGCGTGGCGGGCCGGGTCCTTGAGGGTGCCGTCGGCGGAGTCCTCCAGGTTGCAGCCGACCGCACCGGTCTCCAGGAGGCGGTCCACCAGCTCCTCGGGGGCGAGGCCGTAGCCGCCCTCGACGTCCGCCGAGACGGGGATGGAGACCGCCCGTACGATCCGGGCGACCGCCGCGAACATCTCGTCCCCGGGCGTCGCTCCGTCCGCGTAGCCGAGCGAGGCGGCGACCCCCGCGCTCGGCGTGGCGAGCGCGGGGAAGCCCGCCTCCTCGAAGACGCGGGCGCTGGCCGCGTCCCAGGGGCCGGGCAGGATCAGGGGGTCGCCCGCCGGGCGCCCGTGGTGCAGGGCGCGGAAGACGGCGACGGGGGTCAGCTGTGCCATTCGGTCTCTCCGGGTGCGGTGCGCCGCGCCACCATCAGCCGGTTCCAGCTGTTGATGGCGGTGATCGCGGCGATCAGATGGGCCAGTTCGGTCCCGTCGAAGTGCTGGGAGGCGCGTTCGTAGAGCTCGTCGGGAACGAATCCGTCGGTCAGGACCGTTATGCCTTCGGTGAGGGCGAGCGCCGCGCGCTCGCGCTCGCTGAAGCGGTCGCCCGCTTCGTGCCAGGCCGCGACGAGATCGAGCCGTCCCTCGGTCTCGCCGTGCTCGCGCGCGAGGTCGAGATGCATGTCCAGGCAGAAAGCGCAGTGGTTGAGTTGCGAGGCGCGGACCATGACCAGCTCCGTCAGGGTCGGGTCGAGCGCCTTCTTGGCGGCCGCGCTCACCCCCGCCAGGGCCCGGTAGACCTCCTGCGGGACCTGCCAGGCCCGGGCGGTCACTTGTACATCCCGGGGGTGTAGTGGCCCGGGACCATCCGGGTGGTGACGCCGAAGCGGTTCCAGGCGTTGATCACCGTGATCGCGGCGATCAGATGGCCCAGCTCCGTCGCGTCGAACTGCGCGGCCGCCCGCGCGTACACCTCGTCCGGCACGAACCCGTCGGTCAGGACCGTGATCGCCTCGGTCAGCTCGATCGCCGCGAGCTCCCTGGCGGTGTAGAAGTGCTGGGACTCCTCCCAGGCGTTGAGCTGCACGATCCGCTCGACCGACTCGCCCGCCGCGAGGGCGTCCTTGGTGTGCATGTCGAGGCAGAAGGCGCAGTGGTTGAGCTGCGAGGCCCGGATCTTCACCAGCTCGTGGATCACCGGGTCCACCCCGCGCCCGGCCGCCGCGTCCAGCTTCACCATCGCCTTGTAGACCTCGGGGGCGGCCTTCGCCCAGTGCAGCCGGGGCGTGTGCTCGGCGGCGTAGGAGCCGGTCCCGCCCACTTCGTTCCCGCTCATGCCGTCTCCCGTGGTCCCGGTGTTCTCGTTCGTCGCCGTCATACGGATGACGGTACGCGGCACATGTCACACGGGTATGGTCCATTTTCATGGCGGAATCCTGGGCCACTTCCTCCGGAACCCTGGCCGAAGTCTTCGGTGTCGACTTCCATGTGGAGGTGGGCGCGGGCGGGTTGCGCGCCGGCCTCATGGACGCGCTGCGCGAGGCGGTGCGCGGCGGCAGGCTCGCGCCCGGCGCACGGCTGCCCTCCTCGCGCTCGCTCGCGGCGGACCTGGGGATCGCGCGCAACACGGTGGCCGACGCGTACGCCGAACTCGTCGCCGAGGGCTGGCTCACCGCACGCCAGGGCTCGGGGACCCGGGTCGCCCAACGGAGCGCGCCGCGCCGCCCGCAGCCGTCCGGGCCCCGGCACGCGGCGCGCCGCAGCCCCGCGTACAGCCTGATCGCGGGCAGCCCGGACCTGGCGTCCTTCCCTCGCGCCGAGTGGCTGAAGGCGTCCCGGCGGGCGCTGACGGCCGCGCCGCACGAGGCCTTCGGCTACGGCGACCCGCGCGGGCGCGTCGAACTGCGTACGGTGCTCGCCGAGTACCTCGCGCGGGCGCGCGGAGTCCACGCGGCCCCCGAGCGGATCGTCGTCTGCTCGGGGTTCGTGCACGGCCTGATGCTGCTCGGACGGGTGCTGCGGGCGCGCCGGGTCCGTGAGATCGGCGTCGAGTCGTACGGGCTCGACGTCCACCGGGACCTGCTGGCGCGGGCGGGACTGCGCACCCCGCCGCTGCCGTTCGACGAAGACGGCACGATGACGGGGGAGTTGGGGGCGGTGAAGGGGCTGGGGGCGGTGCTGCTGACGCCCGCGCACCAGTTCCCGGTCGGGGTCGCGCTCCCGCCGGACCGGCGCGCCGCCGTCGTCGACTGGGCGCGGGCGGTGGACGGGCTGATCCTGGAGGACGACTACGACGGCGAGTTCCGTTACGACCGCCAGCCCGTGGGGGCTTTGCAGGGCCTCGACCCCGACCACGTCGTCTACCTGGGCACGGCCAGCAAGTCCCTGGCGCCCGGGCTGCGGCTGGCCTGGATGGTGCTGCCGGAGCGGCTGGCGGGGGAGGTGGCGGAGGCGAAGGGGGACGTCGACTGGGCGTGCGGCGCGCTCGACCAGCTGACGCTGGCGGAGTTCATCGCGTCCGGGGCGTACGACCGGCATGTGCGCGGGATGCGGCTGCGCTACCGGCGCCGGCGCGACCAGTTGGTGGCCGCGCTGGCGGCGCGGGCGCCGGAGGTGCGGGTGAGCGGGATCGCGGCGGGGCTGCACGCGGTGCTGGAGCTGCCGCCCGGGACCGAGCGCGCGGTGATCCAGGCCGCGGCCTGGCAGGGCCTGGCCCTCCAGGGCCTCTCGGCCTTCCGCCACCCGCGGACACCCGCGGCGCGGGACGCGCTGGTGGTGGGGTACGCGGCGCCACCGGACTGGGGCTGGGCGGGGGCGCTGGACGCACTGTGCAGGGTGTTGCCCTGAGGGGCGGGGTGTTGCCGGGTGCTTGTCTGCGGCCCGGTGGTGGCCTGGTTGTGCCTGGGGTTCGTCTGCGGGTGGGTGGTGGGTTGCTCGCGCAGTTCCCCGCGCCCCTTAAGGGCCCGGTGTTTGTCTGCGGGCTGGTGGTGGGCTGGTCGCGCAGTTCCCCGCGCCCCTTGAGGGCCCGGTGTTTGTCTGCGGGCCGGTGGTGGCCTGGTTGTGCCTGGGGTTCGTCTGCGGGCCGGTGGTCGGTTGCTCGCGCAGTTCCCCGCGCCCCTTGGGTACTTCGGGGCGCCGCAGCGTCACTTCCTCGGGCGTGCGTGCGGGCGGGGTCCGGGCCGCAGGCCCAGGACTTCAGGGGCGCGAGGAACTGCGCGACCAGCCCCCACCGGCCCGCACGTCGACACGAAACCCCCTGCGACCCGGGCAGCCCCACCGACCCGCACATCGACGCGAAACCTCATCGGGGCCGCAGGCCCCGGCTTTTAGGGGCGCGGGGAACTGCGCGACCAGCCCCCCACCCACCCGCAGGTGGACACGAAGAGGGTCGCGTGGGCCGTAGGCCCAGCGATGAGGGGCGCGGGGAACTGCGCGACCAGCCCCCACTCACCCGCAGGTAAACGCGAAGCGGGTCGCGTGGGCCGCAGGCCCAGCGGTTGAGGGGCGCGGGGAACTGCGCGAGCAACCCCCCACCCACCCGCACGTCGGCGTGAAAGCCGGCCCGCAGCCGGGGGGGCCGGGGCGGAGCCCCGGAAGCCATCTACGCCTCACCCGGGGGCGCCTCCCCGAAGCGCCCCAGCACCAGCGCCCCCGCAACCCCCACCACAAACCCCACCACCGCCAACCACCCCAACCCCACCCGCGTACGGTCCCCCAACCACCCCACCCCCACCAGCGCCGGCCCGACCGTCTCGCCCAGCACCATCCCCGCCGTCGCCGTCGTCACCGAACCCCGCTGGAGCGCCGACGTCAGGAGCAGGAACGCCGCGCCCCCGCCCAGCAGCAGCGCGTACAGCGCCGGTTCGGCGAGGTCGAAGGAGTCGATGAGCCGGACCGCCACCTCCACCACCCCGAATCCGCAGCCCGCCCCGAGTCCCAGGACCAGTGCCCGGGCCCGTCCCGGCAGGCGCCCGGCGACCGCCCCGGCCAGCAGGATCGCCGCCGCGACCGCGAGCAGCGCCCAGGGCAGCGCGGCGGGCCCGTGCTCGTGGCCCTCCTCGCCGGACGCGAGCCCCAGCATCGCGAGCCCGGCGCAGACGACCCCGACGGCCGCCCACTCCGTACCGGACAGCCGTACCGCCAGCACCCGCGCCGAGACCACCGCCGTCACGGCCAGCGACGCGGCCAGCGCCGCCCCGACCGCGTAGATCGGGACGGCCCGCAGCGCCACGATCTGGAGGACGAAGCCGAGCGCGTCGAGGGCGAGCCCGGCGAGGTAGCGCCACTGCCGCACGGCCCGCAGCAGCAGCGCGGGATCGACCCCCGCCTCCCCGGACCCGGTGGTGGCCGGCCCGGACGCCGCCCGCGCCGCGACGGCCTGGAGAACGGTCGCGGTGCCGTAGCAGACCGCCGACCCCAGCGCACAGATCATCCCAAAGAGCACAGACGGACTGTAATGGAAGGGAGTTCAGGGGGCAGGAGCAGACGGATTCCTCGTCCCGGATGGCCGGGAACTAGGGTGTGGCCGGTTCACGTCCCAGACACCAGACATACGTACGGTTCGCGAGGGGGAGGTCCGCAGATGCGCAGATTCCGGTCCACCGCGGTGGTGCTCGGCGGCATGGGAGTGCTCGCCGCCACGCTGACGGCGTGCTCCCACGAGCCGGACCGCCGCTGCGTCGACCCGGTCACGCACAAGGAGCTCCCCAAGTACGAGTGCAAGAGCGGCGGCCACGGCTCGTACTACTACGGCGGAAACGTCCGCAACGGCACGGTCTACGGCGGCTCCTTCCGCTCCGGATCCGGCTCGTCCGGTTCCTCCGGCTCCTCGGGGTCCTCCGCCTCCTCCGGCTCCTCCGGCGGCGTCGACCGGGGCGGTCTCGGCGGCCACTCCGGCTCGGGCGGCGGCTGACGGATGCAGCGGCACCGCATCGAACCCCGCCCCGGCTGGCAGCAGACCGTCGAGGCCCAGGGGCTGATCTACCCCCTCACCCGCTACCCGGACGGCTCGCTCCGCCCGTACTGGGACGAGAGCGCGTACTACTCCTTCACCCTCCCCGAGGTCGAGGCGCTGGAGGAGGTCGTGGAGGAGCTCCACGCGATGTGTCTGGCGGCGGCCGCGCACATCGTCGAGAAGAATCGTTTCGCCGATCTCGGCATCACCCACCCGGCGCTCGTCGCCCGGGTCGCCGAGTCCTGGCACCGCCGCGCCGAACTCCCCTCCGTCTACGGGCGTTTCGACCTGCGCTACGACGGCAGCGGCCCGGCCAGGATGCTGGAGTACAACGCCGACACCCCCACCTCCCTCGTCGAGGCCGCGAGCCCGCAGTGGTTCTGGATGGAGGAGCGCTTCCCCGGCGCCGACCAGTGGAACTCGCTCCACGAACGGCTGATCGCCGCCTGGAAGCGGCAGGCCCCGCTCCTCCCACCCGGCCCGCTCCACTTCGCCCACTCGGACGACGACGAGCTCGGCGAGGACCTGATGACGGTGGCGTATCTGCGCGAGACCGCCGAGCAGGCGGGCATCGAGACGCGGGCGCTGTCGGTGGAGCGGATCGGCTGGGACGCTCTCACCGGCCGTTTCGTCGACGACCGGCTCCGCTTCATCCGCAGCTGCTTCAAGCTCTACCCGTGGGAGTGGCTGACCACGGACCGGTTCGCGCCGCACGTCCTGGAGACCCTGGACAACGGCGGCGGCACCGGAAGCACCTGCTGGATCGAGCCCGCCTGGAAGATGCTGCTCTCCAACAAGGCGCTGCTCGCGATCCTGTGGGAGCTCTACCCCGGCCACCCGAACCTGCTCCCCGCCTACCTGGACGGGCCGCGCGAGCTGGCCGCCACCGGTGGTTACGTCTCCAAGCCGCTGCTCGGCCGGGAGGGCGCCGGGGTCCAGATCCACCACCCCGGCGCGCCGGCCGCCCCGCGCTCCGAACCCGCCTGCTACCAGGCCCTCGCCCCGCTCCCCGACTTCGACGGCAACCGGGTCGTCCTGGGCGCCTGGGTCGTCGAGGACGAGGCGGCGGGCCTGGGCATCCGCGAGTCGTCGGGCCCGATCACGGACGAGTACGCGCGGTTCGTCCCCCATGTGATTCGCTAGCGGGTCCGGCGGCTCCGGCGGGGCCGGGCGCGCGTCCGGCCCCGCCCCGCCCCGCCGCCACCGCCCCGCCACGGGGACCGACCCGCGCGGGCCCGGCCCTACTCCTGTCCCAGCACCGCCCTGAGCTGGTCGAGCCCCCAGTCCAGGTCCTCCTTGCTGATCACCAGCGGCGGGGCGATCCGGATCGTCGAGCCGTGCGTGTCCTTGACCAGGACGCCCCGGTCCATCAGCCGCTCGGAGATCTGCCGGCCCGTGCCGAACTCCGGGTCGATGTCGACCCCCGCCCACAGGCCGCGTCCGCGCACCGCCTCGACCGCGCCGGTGCCGGCCAGCAGCCCCAGCTCGTGGTGGAGGTGCTCACCGAGCTCGGTGGCCCGCTGCTGGTACTCCCCGGTGCGCAGCATCGCGATCACTTCGAGGCCGACCGCGCACGCCAGCGGGTTGCCGCCGAAGGTCGACCCGTGCTCGCCGGGCCGGAACACCCCGAGCACCTCCGCCGAGCCCACCACCGCCGAGACCGGCACCACCCCGCCGCCGAGCGCCTTGCCCAGCACATACAGGTCGGGCACCACGTCCTCGTGCTCGCACGCGAACGTCTTCCCGGTCCGCCCGAGGCCGGACTGGATCTCGTCCGCGATGAACAGCACGTTCCGCTCGCGGGTCAGCTTCCGTACGCCCGGCAGGTATCCGGCCGGCGGCACCAGCACCCCGGCCTCGCCCTGGATCGGCTCCAGGAGCACCGCCACGGTGTTCTCCGTGACGGCCGCCGACAGCGCGGTCAGATCCCCGTACGGCACGATCTCGAAGCCGGGGGTGTAGGGCCCGTAGTCCGCGCGGGCCTCGTGGTCCGTGGAGAAGCTGACGATCGTCGTCGTACGCCCGTGGAAGTTGTTGGACGCGACGACGATCTTCGCCGTCCCGTCCGGCACCCCCTTGACCCGGTACCCCCACTTCCGGGCCGTCTTCACCGCCGTCTCCACCGCCTCCGCCCCGGTGTTCATGGGCAGGACCATCTCCTTGCCGCACAACTGCGCGAGCTGCCCGCAGAACTCGGCGAACCGGTCGTGGTGGAACGCCCTCGACGTGAGCGTCACTCTCTCCAGCTGCGCCTTGGCCGCGTCGATCAGCCTGCGGTTGCCGTGTCCGAAGTTCAGCGCCGAGTACCCGGCGAGCATGTCGAGGAAGCGGCGCCCCTCGACATCGGTCATCCACGCGCCCTCGGCCGAGGCGACGACGACGGGCAGCGGATGGTAGTTGTGCGCACTGTGGGCCTCGGCAGAGCGGATGGCGTCCGATGTAGTCGACACGGGGTCTCCGTTTCATCGTGCGGCGTGGGACGGGGTAGGGCCCAGTTTCTCTCGTCGCTCGGATGCTGGACGGGGAAACCTTGATTCCCGGTGTGCCCGTTAGGGTGGGTGGTACGTACGGCGACTGGCGCACGGGGAAGCGACCTCGGGGAAGCCGTGCGTGCCACGCGCACGAGGTGCCGCCCGCCTGGGCACCCCGGGACCATCACGGACCCCGGAGGACGCCATGAACCTGCCCCTTTCCCACCCGGCCCTTTCCGCCACCGACCCCGAACTCGCCGCGCTGGTCGCCGCCGAGGAGCGGCTCCAGTCGGACACCCTGCGGCTGATCCCCAGCGAGAACTACGTCTCGCGGGCGGTCCTCGAAGCCTCCGGCACGGTGCTCCAGAACAAGTACAGCGAGGGCTACGCGGGGCGCCGCTACTACGAGGGCCAGCAGAACATCGACCAGGTCGAGACGCTCGCGGTGGAGCGGGCCAAGGCGCTGTTCGGCGTCGAGCACGCCAACGTCCAGCCCTACTCCGGCTCGCCCGCCAACCTCGCCGTCTACCTCGCCTTCGCCGAGCCGGGCGACACCGTGATGGGCATGGCCCTGCCGATGGGCGGCCACCTCACCCACGGCTGGGGCGTCTCCGCGACCGGCAGGTGGTTCCGGGGCGTGCAGTACGGCGTACGCCACGACACCGGCCTGATCGACTTCGACGAGGTGCGCGAACTCGCCCTCAAGGAACGGCCGAAGATCATTTTCTGCGGCGGCACCGCCCTGCCCCGCACCATCGATTTCGCCGCCTTCGCCCAGATCGCCCGGGAGGCGGGCTCCGTGCTGGTCGCGGACGTCGCCCACATCGCGGGCCTGATCGCCGGCGGCGCCCACCCGTCCCCGGCCCCGTACGCGGACGTGATCTCCACGACCACCCACAAGACGCTGCGCGGCCCGCGCGGCGCCATGCTCATGTCCCGCGAGCAGCACGCCAAGGCCGTCGACAAGGCCGTCTTCCCCGGCCTCCAGGGCGGCCCGCACAACCAGACCACGGCCGCGATCGCCGTCGCCCTGCACGAGGCGGCCCAGCCCTCCTTCCGCGACTACGCCCGGTCCGTCGTCGCCAACGCCCGGGCGCTCGCCGAGCAGCTCCTCGCGCGCGGCTTCGACCTGGTCTCCGGCGGCACCGACAACCATCTGATCCTGATGGACCTGACCCCCAAGGACGTCCCCGGAAAGGTCGCCGCCAAGGCCCTCGACCGGGCCGGGATCGTCGTCAACTACAACACCGTCCCCTACGACCCCAGGAAGCCGTTCGACCCCTCCGGCATCCGCATCGGCACCCCCTCCCTCACCTCGCGCGGCCTCGGCACCGAGCACATGGCGGCCGTGGCCGACTGGATCGACCGGGGCGTCGGCGCGGCCCGCGGCGGCGACGAGGACGCCCTCGCGGTGATCCGGGACGAGGTGGCCGAGCTGATGGCCGCGTTCCCGGCGCCGGGGCTGCCCACGCGGTAGCACCGCCGTACCCGGAGGGAGAGGAGGAACACACTGTGTTCCTCCTCTCCTGCCGTATCCCCACCGTTTCCGAGCTGTCGGCGGCACCTGAGAGAATGATGAACATGGCCTCTGATCGCCCGCCCGTCGCCCACCACCACCCTCAGGGGAATGGCTCCGCCATGCAGCATCGCCCGCGAGTGCTCTCCGGAATCCAGCCCACCGCCGGCTCGTTCCACCTCGGCAACTACCTCGGCGCGGTCCGCCAGTGGGTGGCGCTGCAGGAGTCCCACGACGCGTTCTACATGGTCGTGGACCTGCACGCGATCACCGTTCCGCAGGACCCGAGGGAGCTGCGGGCCAACACCCGGCTCGCCGCCGCCCAGCTCCTCGCCGCCGGGCTCGACCCCGAGCGCTGCACGCTCTTCGTGCAGAGCCATGTGCCCGAGCACGCCCAGCTCGCCTGGGTCATGAACTGCCTGGCGGGCTTCGGCGAGGCGTCCCGTATGACGCAGTTCAAGGACAAGTCGGCGAAGCAGGGCGCCGACCGCGCCACCGTCGGCCTCTTCACGTACCCGATCCTCCAGGTCGCGGACATCCTGCTCTACCAGGCCAACGAGGTCCCGGTCGGTGAGGACCAGCGCCAGCACGTGGAGCTCACCCGCGACCTGGCCGAGCGCTTCAACGGCCGCTTCGGGGAGACGTTCAAGATCCCCAGCCCGTACATCCTCCGGGAGACCGCGAAGATCTACGACCTCCAGGACCCGTCGATCAAGATGAGCAAGTCGGCGTCCACGCCGAAGGGCCTGATCAACCTGCTCGACGAGCCGAAGACCACGGCCAAGAAGGTCAAGAGCGCGGTCACCGACACGGACACGGTGATCAAGTACGACGCCGAGAACAAGCCGGGCGTCTCCAATCTGCTCACCATCTACTCCACCCTCACCGGCCGGACGATCCCCGAGCTGGAGACGGCGTACGAGGGCAAGATGTACGGGGCGCTCAAGACGGACCTCGCCGAGGTGATGGTGGACTTCGTCACTCCGTTCCGGGACCGGACCCAGGAATATCTGGACGACCCCGAGACGCTGGACTCTGTCCTGGCCAAGGGTGCGGAGAAGGCGCGGGCGGTCGCCGCCGAGACGCTGGCCACGGCATACGAGCGGGTGGGGTTCCTGCCCGCCAAGCACTGAGCCGCGCCCGGACACGGGGGGTGCGGGGGGCGTGCTCCGGGCCACGGGAGCGACGGCCCGGCCGAGGGCTCTGGCCAGAAGGGCCGGGCGCCCGCCACACTGCACACTGACGGACACAGACGTACCCGGACAACGACGGAGGAGAACGACGTGGGGACCGTAACGCTCGGCGTTTCGATCGCGGTCCCGGAGCCGTACGGCAGCCTGCTCCAGGAGCGGCGCGCGGGCTTCGGTGATCCCGCCGCGTACGGGATTCCCACGCATGTCACCCTCGTGCCGCCCACCGAGGTCGACGCGGCACGCCTGCCGGCGATCCGGGCCCACCTGGCCGAGGTCGCCTCGGCCGGGCGGGCCTTCCCGATGCGCCTGTCCGGGACGGGGACGTTCCGGCCGCTGTCGCCGGTGGTGTTCGTGCAGGTCGTCGAGGGCGGCGCGGACTGCGCCTGGCTCCAGCAGCGGGTGCGGGACGAGGCCGGGCCGCTCGTGCGCGAGCTCCACTTTCCCTACCACCCGCATGTGACGGTGGCGCACGGCATCTCCGAGGAGGGGATGGACCGGGCGTTCGAGGAGCTGGCCGGGTTCGAGGCGGAGTGGACGTGCGGCGGCTTCGCCCTGTACGAGCAGGGTGCGGACGGGGTCTGGCGGAAGCTGTACGAGTACGGGTTCGGCCTGAGCGGGGTGCCCGCGCAGGGCGGCTCGCGGGACGAGCCGTCCGTGCGGGCCTGAGCCCCAGGGGCTCCGCCTTCGCGCCCCTGGCTACCCAGGGGCGCGGGGAACCGCGCGGGCGACCCATCACGGTCCGCAGCCGCCCTCCTGGCCCGGAGGTTCCTACACCGGCAGGCGCCGGAACAGCGGCCTCGGGACGTGCCGCAGCGCGGACATCACCACCCTGAGCGTCCCCGGCACCCACACCACCTCCGCCCGCCTGCGCAGGCCCGTCTCGATGGACTCGGCCACCGCCTCGGGCGTGGTCGCCAGGGGGGCCTCCGGGAGGCCGGACGTCATCTTGGTGCGGACGAAGCCGGGCCGCACCACCATCACGTGGACGCCGGAGCCGTGGAGCGCGTCGCCCAGGCCCTGGGTGAAGGCGTCCAGGCCGGCCTTGCTGGAGCCGTAGATGAAGTTGGCGCGGCGGGCGCGTTCGCCCGCCACCGAGGAGAGCACCACCAGGGAGCCGTGGCCCTGGCTCTGGAGGGCCTTGGCGCAGATCAGGGAGGCGGAGACCGCGCCGGTGTAGTTGGTCTGCGCGACCCGTACCGCCGCAAGGGGCGATCCCTCGTCCCGCACCTGGTCGCCCAGGATGCCGAACGCCAGCAGGACCATGTCGATGTCGCCCTGGGCGAAGACCCTGCCCAGGGCCTGCTCGTGCGACTCCGCGTCCAGCGCGTCGAAGGCGAGCGTGTGCACGTCCGCGCCGAGCTCGCGCAGCTCCGCCGCCGCCGCGTCCAGCGCGGGCGAGGGCCGGGCGGCCAGCCAGACCGTACGGGTGCGGCGGGCCACCAGGCGGCGGGCGGTGGCCAGGCCGATCTCGGAGGTGCCGCCCAGGATCAGCAGGGACTGGGGGGTGCCGAACGCGTCCTTCATCTCATGACTCCTCGTAACTCCGGGGAAGCGGGCGGTCCTTCAGAGGTGCAGACGGCGGGAGAGGTCGGAGACGAAGACCCCGTCCGGGTCCAGTTCGCGGCGCAGGGCGCGGAACGCGGCCAGGCGCGGGTACATGGCTTCCAGGACCTCCGGGCGTACCCGGGAGTCCTTCGCCAGGTAGATCCGGCCGCCCGCGCCCGCCACCTCCTCGTCCAGTTCGTCCAGGAACCCCGCCAGGCCCGGCAGACCGGCCGGGATGTCCAGGGCCAGGGTCCAGCCGGGGACCGGGAAGGAGAGCCAGCCCGGGTCGGCCTCGCCGAAGCGCTTGAGCACCGCGAGGAAGGACGGACAGCCCCGGCGCGCGATCCGGCGCACCACCCGGCGCAGGGTCTCCTCCTGGCCGTGGCCGACCACGAACTGGTACTGGACGAAGCCGGCCCTGCCGTAGATCCGGTTCCAGTGCGGGACGCCGTCCAGGGGGTGGAAGAACGTGGCGATCGACTGGAGTTCCCCGGTGCGGTGCCGGGGGGCCCTGCGGTACCAGAGCGCGTTGAACGCGGACACCGAGGCGCGGGTCAGCAGGCCCCCGGGGAGGTGGCGCGGGGCGGGCGGGAGCCGGGGCGGGGCGAAGTGCAGGGGCGCTCTGCTCGCGCGGCCCCGCAGCGCCTCAAGGGGCGCGTGATCGCCGCGCGTCAGGACCGCCCGGCCCGTCCGCGCGCCCCTGGCGAGCAGGTCGATCCAGGCCACCGAGTAGCGGTAGCGGTGGTCGGTCGCGGTCAGCCTCGCCATCAGGTCGTCCAGGTCCGCCGCCCGTTCGGTGTCCACCGACATCAGGGACGTCCTGACGGGGTGCAGGCGCAGTTCGGCGGCGAGGATCAGCCCCGTCAGGCCCATGCCGCCCGCCGTCGCGTGGAACAGCTCGTCCGTGGGGGTGAGCCGGCGGACGGTGCCGTCGGCGGTGAGGAGGTCGAGGGCGCGGACATGGCGGGAGAAGGAGCCCGAGCCGTGGTGGTTCTTGCCGTGGATGTCCGCGCCGATCGCGCCGCCGACCGTGACGTACCGGGTCCCGGGCGTCACCGGTACGAACCAGCCCAGCGGCAGCAGGACCTCCATCAGGCGGTGCAGGCTGACCCCCGCCTCGCAGACCACCACGCCCGCCTCGGCGTCGATGGCGCGGACCCGGTCGAGGCCGGTCATGTCCAGGACGGCGCCCCCCGCGTTCTGCGCGGCGTCGCCGTAGGCCCGGCCCAGGCCCCGGGCGATGGACCCGCGTGCCCCGCCCGCGAGGACGGCGGCCACCGCCTCCTCGTACGTACGCGGGCGGACCAGCCGGGCGGCCGTCGGGGCGGTGCGGCCCCAGCCGGTCACGGGCGTCGGGGCGGTGGCGGCAGGCATGACAGCGACCGTAGCGGGGCCGCTCCGAGGAATGTGGCGTTATGCCCTTTTTGGTGTGGTGCTCACCGAAATGGGTGATTGAGTGAGTGTCAAGCGGCATTGACGCGCATCCGGCGCCGCCGCCGGGGAGAGTCGCGTACGGCCGACGGCCGATCGGCGGGGCTGTCTCACGGGATTGGGGTGGCAGATGCGGTACTCCGACGCGGATCACCGGCTGCTGGCGGCGCTGCGGGACTGCGGCGCCGAGCCACGGGTGGCCGCGGCCGCCCGCGCGTTCTCCTTCGCCGGGGAGCACGCGGCGGTGTGGCTGGCGGGCGGGGCGCTGGCCGCCGCCCTGGACCGGGAGCGGCGTACGGGCTGGCTGCGCGGGGCCGCGCTGGTCGCGGGCGCGCACCTGGCCAGCGTGGGCGTGAAGCGGGTGGTGCGCCGGCCCCGGCCGCTCCTGCCCGCGCGCGAGCCGCTGGTGCGCACCGCCGGGCGGCACTCCTTCCCCAGCTCGCACGCCGCCTCGGCCGCGGCGGCGGCCGTCGCCTACGGCGCGCTGCGGCCCGCCGGGGCGCGTCTGGTGCCGCCGCTCGCCGCCGCGATGTGCGTGTCCCGGCTGGTCGCCGGCGTCCACTACCCCTCCGACGTGCTGGCCGGAGCGCTGATGGGCGGGGCCACGGCACGGCTGGGGACACGGTGGCTGGGCCGGCCGCGCCCACCCGCCCGGCCGCGTCCCGCAGCGGGAGCCGCCGCATGAGCCGCCCCGGCCTCGCCGTCCTCGACGAGCCGGTCGCCCGGCACCCGGGGCGGCGCGCGCTCGGCGTGCCCGCCGGCGTGCTCAGGACCGCGCGCCCCCGGCAGTGGATCAAGAACGTGCTGGTGGCCGCCGCGCCCGCCGCCGCCGGGCAGCTCGACTCGCGGGACACCCTGCGCCAACTCGTGGTGGTCTTCGTCCTGTTCACGGCCGCCGCCTCCGCCGTCTACCTCGTCAACGACGCGCGCGACGCCGACGCCGACCGCGCGCACCCGCACAAACGCCACCGCCCGGTGGCCACCGGCCAGGTGCCGGTGCCCGTCGCGTACGCCACCGGGGGACTGCTCGCGCTGCTCGCCCCGCTCGGCGCGGCCCTCACCTGCAACGCCATGACGGCGACCCTGCTCACCGGGTACGTGCTGATGCAGCTCGCCTACTGCGTCAAGCTCAAGCACGTCCTCGTCGTCGACCTCGTCGTGGTCACCGCCGGGTTCCTGATGCGGGCCATGATCGGCGGGGTGGCGCTCGCCATCCCGCTCTCGCGCTGGTTCCTGATCACCGCCGGGTTCGGCGCGCTGTTCATGGTCGCGGCCAAGCGGTACTCGGAAGCCGTCCAGATGGAGGGGCGCGGCGGTGCCACCCGCGCGCTCCTGGACGCGTACACCACCGGCTATCTGCGGTTCGTCTGGCAGCTCGCGGCCGGGGTCGCGGTCCTCGCGTACTGCATGTGGGCACTGGAGAGCGGCGGCATGACCGGTGGCTCGCTGCTGCCGTGGCGGCAGCTGTCGATGGTCCCGTTCATCGGCGGGATCCTGCGGTACGCCGTCTTCGCCGACCGGGGGAGCGCGGGCGCCCCCGAGGACGTGGTGCTGCGCGACCGGGCGCTGGTGGTCATCGCGCTGGTGTGGATCGCGCTGTACGGGCTGGCGGTGTCGGATCTGTGAGGGGCGTGCGCCGGGCCGAGCTGGTCGGCTTCGCACTCGCCGGGAGCCTCGCGTACGCCGTCGACCTCGGCCTGTTCGTGTGGCTGCGGTCGTCGCTCGCCTGGGACCCGCTGGCCGCCAAGTGCCTGTCCTTCGTGGCCGGGTGCACCGTCGCGTACCTCGGCAACGCCTTCGGGACCTACCGGGGCAGCCGGGCCGGGGGCCGCGAGTACGCCGTGTTCTTCGCGGTCAACATCGCGGGCGCGCTGGTGCAGCTGCTCTGTCTGGCCGTCACCCACTACGGCCTCGGCCTCACCTCGCCGCGCGCCGACACGCTCTCGGGCGGGGTGTTCGGCATGGCACTCGCCACCTGCCTGCGCTTCTGGGGGACCCGGACGCTTGTCTTCCGGGGTGAGGAGGGTACTCGCACGTCATGGACTGGCTGAAGAACCTTCCCGTCGTCGGGCCGTGGGCCGCCCGGCTGATGCGGACGCACGCGTGGCGGTCGTACGAGCGGCTCGACCGGGTGCGCTGGTCCCGGCTCGCGGCCGCGATCACCTTCATCAGCTTTCTCGCGCTCTTCCCGCTGCTCACGGTGAGCGCGGCCGTGGCCGCCGCCGTGCTGACCCCGGGCCGGGTGGAGAAGCTCCAGAACACCCTCGCCGAGCAGGTCCCCGGCATCTCCGACCAGCTCGACCTTGAGGACCTGACCCGCAACGCGGGCACGGTCGGGGTCGTCGCGGGCGCCCTGCTGCTGTTCACCGGCATCGGCTGGATCGGCCAGATGCGCGGCTGTCTGCGAGTGGTGTGGGACCGGGACGACGAGGAGGAGAACCCGTTCCTGCGCAAGCTGAAGGACGGCGGGGTGCTGGTCGGCCTCGGCGGCGCGGGACTCGCCTCGTTCGCCGCGTCCTCGCTCGGCTCGACGGCCGTGGGCTGGGCCGCCGCCCAGCTCGGTCTCGAGCACAACGGCGTCGGCCGGGTGTTCGTGGCGATCGTGGCGATCGCGGTGGCGGCCGCCGCCGACTTCCTGGTCCTGATGTACGTCCTGACCCTGCTGCCCGGGGTCTCCCCGCCGCGCCGCCATCTGCTGACCGCCGGGGCGATCGGCGCGGTGGGGTTCGAACTGCTGAAGGTGCTGCTCGGCGGCTATATGCAGGGGGTCGCGGCCAAGAGCATGTACGGGGCGTTCGGGGTGCCCATCGCGCTGCTGCTGTGGATCAACTTCACGGCGAAGCTGCTGCTGTTCTGCGCCGCCTGGACGGCCACCCCCGCCAAGAAGGACGACCCCTCCCTCACCGCTTTCGACGCACCAGCTCCGGAAGAGGCCAGCGCCGGTTGAGCAGGAACACTCCGGCGGCGACCACCAGGAGGGCGCCCGCCGCGATGCCGAGCGCGGTGGCGACACCACCGGAGCCGGGCCCCTTGCGGGTGGTGACCGCCGCCTTCGCGGGGTCCTGGGCTCCGGCGCTCGACGGCGGCTGCGAGCCCGGCGGGGTGTTCGCCGGAAGGGCCGACCTGGGCGGTACGAGCTCGCCCACCGGGGTCACCTTGCCGACCGCCGAGAAGCCCCAGTCCAGCAGACGGGCGGCCTCCTTGTAGACGGCCTGGCCCTCGGAGGAGTCCGGGTTCATCACGGTGACGAGCAGCACCCGGCCGCCCCGCTCGGCGACCCCGGTGAAGGTGGCGCCCGCGTTGGTGGTGTTGCCGTTCTTGACGCCCGCGATGCCCTTGTAGGGGTCGAGGCCCCGCTCGCCGACGAGCAGCCGGTTGGTGTTCTGGATCTCGAAGTAGTCGCGCTCGTGGTTCTTGCCCTCGGCGCCGGGGAACTTGGCGGAGGCGGTGGAGCAGTAGTCGCGGAAGTCCTTCTTCTGCAGGCCCGAGCGGGCGAACAGGGTGAGGTCGTAGGCGCTGGAGACCTGCCCCGGGGCGTCGTAGCCGTCCGGTGAGACGACATGGGTGTCGAGCGCCTGGAGGTCCTCGGCGTGCGCCTGCATGTCCTGGACGGTCTTGGGCACACCGCCGTTCATCGACGACAGCACGTGCACGGCGTCGTTGCCGGAGCGCAGGAAGACGCCGAGCCACAGGTCGTGCACGGTGTACGGCAGGTTGGTGTGGATGGGGACGATGCTGCTGCCCTCGCCGACGCCCTCCAGGTCGGTGGGGGTGACGGTGTGCACGTCGGTCCGGGGGAACTTGGGCAGCACCGTGTCCGCGAAGAGCATCTTCAGGGTGGAGGCGGGAGGCAGCCGCCAGTGCGCGTTGTGCGCGGCGAGCACCTGGCCGTTCTCCGCGTCCGCGACGATCCAGGAGCGGCCGGTGAGGTCCATCGGCAGCACCGGCGCGCCGGGGCCGAGCTTCACCTGGGTGCCGGGCTGCCCGAGCAGCGCGCCGCCGACGGTCGACATGCCGGCGGGCGGCGGGTCGGCGTCCCCGCGGGTCCTGCCGGGCTTGCCGGACTGGCCCTGCGTGCCCGGTTTGTCGTCGTGGGGCAGCGCCGAGGCGGGCGCGGCGGCGAGCGCGGGCAGCAGCGCGGCGACCGCGACCGCCAGGGCGATCCGGGCAGGCTTCTTCACAGCAGACACGGACGAGAACGTACAGGCCGAAGGTGTCGATCCGTACACCGGAGGGGTGACCCGCCGGGAGCCGCCACCCGCCCGGCTGCGCCCGCTTCGCCCCGGTGATACTGATTCCATGAAGCTCAGCAGCCGCGTCTCCTGGTTCCTGCTCGCGTTCGGAGTGTGGAGCTGGATCATCTGGATCACTTTCGTCAAGAACCTGTGGAAGGACGGCAGCGGGCTGGCCTTCGACGACGCGGGGGACCCGACGGCGTACTTCTGGGTGCACCTCACCCTCGCCGTCGTGTCCTTTCTCCTGGGGACGGGTGTGGGCCTCATCGGGTTCCGTTCCGTACGCCTTCTGCGCGCGGGGACCGCTCCCACGGCCGGGTCACGGACCGCTAACGACTAGCTCCGCCCCCCTTGTCACGCGCGGCTAACAAGTAGCTGTGTAGTGAAGATTTCCTCTTCCGCATGTGAAAGCCGTGTGATTGGGTGAGCGCCATCACAGGGGTGCGCGAGGGGGTTCGGCACGCCTGAAGGGTGGGGCGTTGCGAGGAGAGCACGGCGATGCGGTCGATCCGTATGCGGATTCTGGCGATTTGTGCGGTACTGGTGGTCGTCGGGGTGGGGGGATGGCAGCTGCTGCCGTCCGACGGGAAGAAGAAGGACCCGATCGCGGTCGGGACGACGGACGCGATCACGTCCCTGGACCCGGCCGGCGCCTATGACGCCGGTTCCTGGGCGCTCTACAGCAACGTCTACCAGACGCTGCTGACCTTCAAGCCCGGCTCGGCGGTGCCGGTGCCGGACGCGGCGCGAGGCTGCCAGTTCATCGGGCTGAAGCTGATGACGTACCAGTGCGAGCTGCGCGAGGGGCTGACCTTCTCGTCCGGGCGCAAGATGACCGCGGCGGACGTCAAGTTCTCCTTCGACCGGGTGATGAGGATCAGAAGCGATGTGGGGCCGGCCTCGCTGCTCTCCTCCCTCGGCTCGGTCAAGGCCGACGGCGACACCGTCACCTTCAACCTGAAGACCAAGGACGCCACCTTCCCGTCCAAGCTCGCGACCGGCGCCGGGTCGATCGTCGACAGCCGGGCGTACCCGGCGGCGTCGCTGCGCAAGGGCGACGGCGTGGTCGGCTCCGGCCCGTATCTGCTGAAGTCGTACAAGCAGGGCCGCAGCGCGACCCTGGAGCCCAATCCGGACTACCGGGGGGCGGTCGGCAAGAAGGGCCTGCCGATCGAGGTGCGCTACTACGCCGAGTCCGACCAGCTCAATCAGGCGTGGAAGGACGGGCAGGTCGAGGTCGCGCACCGGCAGATGCCGCCGACGGTGCTCGCCAAGCTCTCGCCCGGTGACCCGGACATCCGCATCAGCGAGACGCCCGGGGCCGAGACCCGCAACCTGAACATCAACGTCCGGGCCGGCCACCCGCTGGCCCCTACCAAGGTCCGCCAGGCGCTGGCCGCGCTGATCGACCGGCCGGCGCTCGCCACCTCGGTCTACGACGGCACGGTCGAGCCGCTGTTCTCGCTGATCCCGCAGGGCTTCACCGGCCACAGCACCGCCTTCTTCGACGCCTACCCCAGGGTGGACGTGGGCAGGGCGAGGTCGCTGCTGAAGTCGGCGGACGTGCGCACACCCGTGAAGTTCACCCTCGCCTACCGCAAGCTCGGGGCCAACGGCGCCGAGGCGGAGCTGCTCAAGGCGCAGCTGGAGAAGGGCGGTCTGTTCGAGGTCGACCTGCTGGCCGAGGCCGACTGGACGAAGATGCAGAAGAACTACGCGGCCGGGGTCTACGACGCGTACACCGCGGGCTGGGTCGCGGACTTCCCCGACCCGGACAACTTCAGCCAGCCGCTGGTCGGCACCGGGAACAGCCTGCACACCGGGTACTCGGACAAGGACGTCGACGGCATCATCCAGCGCACCCAGCAGTACAGCGACCGGGGCCGCACCGCCGACGACTTCAAGGCGCTCCAGGACAAGGTCGCCGAGGACGTGCCGCTGATCCCGCTGTGGCAGGGCAAGGACTACGTGGTCAGCAGCCGCAGCGTCAGCGGCCTGCAGTACCTGTCGGACGGGACCGGCGTGTGGCGGCTGTGGGAGCTGAACTGGATCTGAGGGCCCGTGCCCTCGGCTCAGGACTTCTTGCGGGCCGTCGCCGCCTGGGCCATGCCGGGCAGGAAGTCCGTGAACAGCTCGTGGACCTCGTGGACGAGGGGGCGCAGCACCCGGAAGCGGGCGAGCGCGACGCCGCGCGTGGTGAGCCGGGCGCCGCGGGCGGCGAGCCGGTAGCTGCGCTCGCGGCCCTCGGAGCGGTCGAACACCCAGTACAGCACCAGGCCCATCTGGGACAGCCACATCAACTCCGGCAGGACGTCGGCGAGTTCGGCGGGGACCTTGGAGCGGGCCCCCGCCAGCACCTCGCGGTGCACGTCGATCGCGGCCTCGCGGGCGTGCGCGGACTCCGGTGAGAACGGGCTGAGCGGGCTGTCGGGGTCCGCCGCGTTCTTGAAGAACTGCGCGGCGAACTCGTGGTACGGGGCCGCGATGTCCAGCCAGGCGCTCAGCACCCCGGCCAGCCGCGCCTCCAGATCGGTCTCGCGGTCCAGTACGTCCCGGACCGCCGCCTGGTGTTCGGCGGCGATCCGGTCGTAGAACCCCTGGATCAGGTGCTCCTTGCCGGCGAAGTAGTAGTACGCGTTGCCGACGGAGACCCCGGCCTCCTTGGCGATGGCCCGCATCGTCGTCCTGTCGTACCCGAGCTCCTGGAAGAGCCGCATGGCGGTCTCCAGGATCAGGGTGCGGGTCTGCTCGCCCTTGGCGGGCTCGGACCTGCTCGGGCGGAGCTCGGACTCGGCGGGCACACGCGCGTTCTCTGCTGGCACGGCACGAGCCTAATCGGCCACGGGGACGCCCTCGGCGCGGGTCGGCGGGTCCGGTACGGGCACGGCCGGGGCGGGCTGCCCGAACCGCCGCACCCCGGGCACCGCCGCCGTCGCCAGACAGGCCCCGCCCACCACCGCGGCCGCCACCAGCAGCGGCACCCCGGTGCCCCAGGCGTCGGCGGCCAGGGGCGCGAGCGCGTACCCCAGGGGCATCGCCGCGAGCGAGAGCAGCCAGTCGTAGGAGGTGACCCGGGCCAGGGCGTGGGCCGGAACGGCCGACTGCACGGCCGTCTCCCAGACCGGCGAGAGGAAGCCGAGCCCCGCCTGGGCGATGCCGTACGCGGCGATGGCCAGCGGCGCCGGGGCGGAGAGCGCGAGCAGGGTGAGCGGGAGGGCGTAGGTGGCCAGGCCCAGGTTGGCGGTGAGGACGGGCCGCCTCGGCCGGGCGCGTCCGGCGGCCAGCGAGCCGATCAGCAGGCCCACCGCGCCCACCTGGAGGAAGGCCAGCCAGAACGTCCTGCCGTCGAACTCCTCGAAGGCGATGGCCGGGCCGAGCGTCATCAGGACGGCGGCGGCGCCGTTCCACGCGGAGTGGGCGAACAGGCTGGTCCAGTACCAGTCCCGGGAGCGCACCTCGCTCCAGCCCTCCTTGAGGTCGGCGGTCAGCGAGCTGCGGGCGAGCGGCACGTGCCGCACCCGGATCGCGCTCAGCAGGGCCGCGCTGACGGCGAAGGACGCCGAGTCCAGGACGAAGGCCCAGCCGGGGCCGATGGTGAGGATGAGCGCGCCGGCGAGCGCAGGACCGCCCACCCGGGTGGCGCTGGAGACCACCCCGAGGAGCGCGTTGGCGCGGCCCCGGTTCTCCTCCTCGACCGTCCCGGTGATCAGCGGCGCCTGGACGGGCATCGCGAACGCGGAGGCGGCGCCGCCGATCGCCTCGGCGAGCGCGATCTGCCACAGCCGGGGGTCGCCGCCGAGCAGTTCGACCCCGACGAAGAGCTGGGTGGCGCAGCGCACGAGGTCGGCGGCGAGCGCGACGGTCCGGGCGTTCAGCCGGTCGCCGATCACACCGCCGACCGGCAGGAGCAGCAGCCGGGGGACCATCGAGCAGCCGAGCACGAGCGCGAGGTCGGCGGTGGAGCCGGTCGCCAGGTACACGGCGAGGGCGAGCGAGGCGGGGATCACGGCGTCGCCCAGCAGGGACAGGGAGCGGCCGATGAAGAACAGCCGGAACGCGCGCGTGCGCAGGGGATGGGGCAGCGGTGGCAGGGGCATGCCGAGAATGTATTTCGGAACCGAATAATTCGTCAACGAAATATATGGAACCGAAGGAGCTGGGATCCGGACGCCTACGTACGATCAGGGCATGGAGCACGCAGACGACGGGGCCGAGGGGAAGCGCGACTGGACCGACGGGCACGTGGAGCGGTGGCTGCCCGTGCTGCCGGGACTCGACCCGGTCGTCGAGGGCGCGGTGACCCGGATGAAGATGCTCTCCGGCCACCTGCGCCGGGTACGGGAGCGGTCCCTGGCCGACTTCGCGCTCGACCGGCCGGAGTTCGACACGCTCCACAAGCTGGCCGGGCGCGGCGGGACGGCGACGCCCTCGCAGCTCGCCATGGACCTGGACCTCGCGCCCGCGTCCGTCACCGGGCGCATCGACGCGCTGGAGCGGCGCGGCTACGTCCGCCGCACGCCCTCCACCACGGACCGGCGCCGGGTCCACGTCGAGCTGACCGACTCCGGCCGCGCGGTGTGGCGGGGCGCGATGGACATGCTGGGGGACGAGGAGTCCCGGGTGCTCGGGGCGCTGTCGCCCGCCGAGCGGGAGCTGCTCAACGACATGCTGCGACGGATCATGGTGGTCGCCGAGGGGCGCTGAACCGGCCCCCGGCACGGCCGAGGCCCCGCCTCCCGGGAACGGGAAGCGGGGCCTCGGTCGCGTACTGCGCGGGCGGTCAGAAGCGACGCGTGATCAGCGCGCGCTTCACTTCCTGGATCGCCTTCGTGACCTCGATGCCTCGCGGGCACGCGTCCGTGCAGTTGAACGTGGTGCGGCAGCGCCACACGCCGTCCTTGTCGTTCAGGATCTCCAGGCGCTGCTCCCCGGCCTCGTCACGCGAGTCGAAGATGAAGCGGTGCGCGTTGACGATCGCCGCCGGGCCGAAGTACTGGCCGTCGTTCCAGAACACCGGGCACGAGGACGTGCACGCGGCGCACAGGATGCACTTCGTCGTGTCGTCGAAGCGCTCGCGGTCCTCGGCCGACTGAAGGCGCTCGCGCGTCGGCTCGTTGGTGTCCTTCGTGATGAGGAAGGGCATTACGTCGCGGTACGCCTGGAAGAACGGGTCCATGTCCACGACCAGGTCCTTCAGGACCGTGAGGCCCTTGATGGGCTCGACCGTGATCGGCTTCTCCGGGTTGATGTCCTTGATCAGCGTCTTGCACGCGAGGCGGTTCTTGCCGTTGATCCGCATCGCGTCGGACCCGCAGATGCCGTGGGCGCAGGAGCGGCGGAAGGTGAGCGAGCCGTCCAGGTCCCACTTGATCTTGTGGAGACCGTCGAGCACGCGCTCCTTCGGGTCGATCTCCAGCTGGAAGTCCTGCCACGTCGCCTCGGCCGAGACCTCCGGGTTGAACCGGCGGACCCGGAAGGTGACCGTGATGTACGGCGAGTCGGCGAAACCGGGCTCCGGCGCGCCGGCCTTGTCCGCCTTGTCGAGAGTGGGGGTGGCCATCAGTACTTACGCTCCATCGGCTGGTAGCGGGTCTGGACGACGGGCTTGTAGTCGAGTCGGATCGAGTCCTTGCCGCCGTCCGCGACCTCGCGGTACGCCATGGTGTGGCGCATGAAGTTGACGTCGTCGCGGTTGGGGTAGTCCTCGCGGTAGTGACCGCCGCGGGACTCCTTGCGCGCCAGGGCGGAGACGGCCATGACCTCGGCCAGGTCGAGCAGGTTGCCCAGCTCGATGGCCTCCAGCAGGTCGGTGTTGAACCGCTTGCCCTTGTCCTGGACCGAGACGTTCTTGTAGCGCTCGCGGAGCTCCGCGATCTTCTCCACGGCCGTCTTGATCGTCTGCTCGGTGCGGAAGACCATGACGTTGGCGTCCATGGTCTCCTGGAGCTCCTTGCGGATCACCGACACCCGCTCGGTGCCGGTCGACGACAGCAGGTTCTTGACCTGGGTCTCCACCAGCTCCGCCGGGTTGTCCGGCAGCTCGGCGAAGTCGGCCTTCGCCGAGTACTCCGCCGCCGCGATGCCCGCGCGCTTGCCGAAGACGTTGATGTCCAGGAGCGAGTTGGTGCCCAGGCGGTTGGCGCCGTGCACCGACACACAGGCGACCTCGCCGGCCGCGTACAGACCCGGGACGACGGTGGTGTTGTCCGCCAGGACCTCACCCTCGACGTTGGTCGGGATGCCGCCCATCGCGTAGTGCGCGGTGGGCTGGATCGGGATCGGGTCCGTGTACGGCTCGATACCGAGGTACGTCCGGGCGAACTCCGTGATGTCGGGCAGCTTGGCGTCCAGCTGCTCCGGCGGGAGGTGCGTGAGGTCGAGGTAGACGTGGTCGCCCTCGGGACCGCAGCCGCGGCCCTCACGGATCTCGGTGTAGATGGAGCGCGAGACGACGTCACGGGACGCGAGGTCCTTCATGACCGGCGCGTACTTCTCCATGAAGCGCTCGCCGTCCTTGTTGCGGAGGATGCCGCCCTCACCGCGGGCGCCCTCCGTCAGCAGGATGCCCATGCGCCAGATGCCCGTCGGGTGGAACTGGAAGAACTCCATGTCCTCCAGCGGGATGCCCCGGCGGTAGCAGGCGGCCTGGCCGTCACCGGTCAGGGTGTGCGCGTTGGAGGTCACCTTGAAGAACTTGCCGGTGCCGCCGGACGCGTAGATCACGGACTTCGCCTGGAAGACGTGGATCTCGCCGGTCGCGAGCTCGTACGCCACCACACCGGCGGACGTCTTGACGCCGTCGACCTCGGTGATGAGCTGGTCGAGCACGTAGAACTCGTTGAAGAACTCCACGCCCTCCTTGACGCAGTTCTGGTACAGCGTCTGGAGGATCATGTGGCCGGTGCGGTCCGCGGCGTAGCAGGACCGGCGCACCGGGGCCTCGCCGTGGTTGCGCGAGTGACCGCCGAAGCGGCGCTGGTCGATGGTGCCGTCCGGGGTGCGGTTGAACGGCAGGCCCATCTTCTCCAGGTCGAGGACGGCGTCGATGGCCTCCTTCGCCAGGATCTCGGCGGCGTCCTGGTCGACCAGGTAGTCACCGCCCTTGACCGTGTCGAAGGTGTGCCACTCCCAGTTGTCCTCCTCCACGTTGGCGAGCGCGGCGGCCATGCCGCCCTGCGCCGCGCCCGTGTGGGAGCGGGTGGGGTAGAGCTTCGTCAGCACCGCGGTGCGGCTGCGCTTCGTCGCCTCGATGGCGGCGCGCATACCGGCGCCGCCGGCGCCGACGATGACGGTGTCGTACTTGTGGATCTTCATCAGAAATTCCTCAGTCCCTCAGCCCGTGGCCTAGCGGATGTTCGGGTCGAAGGTGAAGATCACCAGCGTGCCCAGCAGGACGGTGAACACCGTGGCGGTGTAGAGCAGCATCTTCAGCCAGAAGCGGGTGTTGTCCCGCTGCGCGTAGTCGTTGATGACCGTGCGCAGGCCGTTGGCGCCGTGCAGCATCGCGAGCCACAGCATGGCCAGGTCCCAGACCTGCCAGAACGGGTTGGCCCAGCGGCCCGCCACGAAGGCGAAGCCGATCTTGGAGACGCCGCCGTCGAGCACCAGCTGGATGCACAGGTGGGTGACGACGAGGACCACCAGGACGATGCCGGACAGCCGCATGAACAGCCAGCCGTACAGCTCGAAGTTGGTGCGGGTCGACTTCGGCGTCTTCTTGGTCCGCTTGCGCGGGGCCTCGATGAGCGGCGCGGGGTTGTCGGCGTCGTACGGGCCGGAGGCCTCGACCTCGCCGATCGCGGAAGTGGTTTCGGCAGACATGTCAGTCCTCAGCTCCCGAACAGTTCGCGGGCGGCGTGGCCGAGTACGGGCAGGACGGCGCCGATCATCAGGATGAGCCAGATGATCACCACGGACCAGAGCATCTGCTTCTGGTAGCGGGGGCCCTTGGCCCAGAAGTCGACCGCGATGATGCGGAGACCGTTGAGCGCGTGGAAGAGGATGGCGGCGACGAGGCCGTACTCCAGAAGCGCCACGATCGGCGTCTTGTAGGTAGCGACGACCTTGTCGTAGTCCTCGGGGGAGACACGCACGAGAGCGGTGTCGAGGACATGGACGAACAGGAAGAAGAAAATGAGGACACCGGTGACTCGATGAGCCACCCACGACCACATACCTTCCCGGCCGCGGTACAGCGTTCCAGCCGGCACGGAAAAACCCTCCGGGAGCGGGGACTAGGGCCGGCCGGCTTGACTGTCGGTCTGACCCGGCCGGGTACGGTCCACCGGCCCCGGTCATCGTAGCGACGAGATGTCGGTTCGTTCGCGCGGGGTCCTCAGGTGTGATCAAACAGGCAATCAATCAGCCACGGACGGGCTAGGGAGCGGCCCGCACGGGCCGTCACGGGGCCGGTGGTGGGGGCGGGTCCAGCGGAACGCGCCCGTGATGTCCGGGTCCAAGTGGTTGCTCAGGATATGGGTGATTCGTGTGCGGGCGGGTCGGCGCGGCTCGCCGGCGGCGACGGCCCGCTCCTCGTCCGGGCCGACCGGGTCCGGAATGTGGGGGTTGGCGGGGATGAGCGACGGTTCGGCCGGGCGGCCCGGGGCGCGGGGAGTGTGATGGAGTGGCGGCGGTCGCTTGCGGGGGCCGGCGGGGGATTCACCGGCGGCGTGGGCTCCTCGCAACGGACGACGAACGCGGCCGGCCGGGGCTTCGGACGCGCTCCGGTGGGAGACGGCGGTCCCAGGGGCAGGCGGGGACAAGCGGAGACGTGCGGAGAGGTGGGAGGTGAAGGAGGGGTGGGAGTGCCGCCACGCTATCGACGCGGAGTGGAGGGTGTCCGGCGGTCGCGCGGATTTCACCCGGACGTGAGGGGTGGAGTGCGCATAGTGGACGACTCCCGGGTTTCCCGCCTCGCCTTCGCCGTGGTTGTTCCCGTATGGGAGGATTCTGAGTGATGTCGCAGTCCAGGAGTGCCGGAGGCGCCGACGGCGCCCGGGGTGAGCGGACGGCCCGGATCAGCCGGGGCGCCCTGATGGCGCGTGTCGCCGTGGCGGCCGTGGCCGCCCTCGTGCTCACCGTGCTGGTCTGGCCGGAGGACGACACCCACGGCGGCCACGGCGGCCGGGTCGACCCCAAGCCCGGCACCTCCCCTTCGCCCGCCCAGATCTACCCGATCTCCTCGCCGCCCCGCACGATCCCCTCCGTACGGCAGCACGAGCCCGCCCGGGGCCCCGGCTTCCGGCCCGTCGCCGCCACCCGGGTCGTCGTGCCCGCGGGCAGCGAGTCGCTGGCGGACGAGGCCCAGCTGCTCGCGGAGGAGCTCGGCAGGCAGTACGCGCAGGGGGCCGCGCCCCGGGCCGGGGACATCGAGCTGGCGCTCGCCCCCAAGGCCGGGGCCACCCCTGAGTCGTACGCGCTGACCGTCCGCGAGCGGACCGTGCGCATCACCGGCCCCGACGAGGCCGGAGTCTTCTACGGCACCCGCACGCTCAAGCAGGCGCTGAGCGACGGCGGGGTGATGCCCGAGGGCGTCGTCGAGGACTGGCCCGACCGGCCGCAGCGCGGGCTCAACCTCGACATCGCCCGCAAGCCCTTCACGGCGGGCTGGATCGAGAGCCGGCTGCGGGAGATGGCCGACCTCAAGCTCAACCAGCTCGGTCTGCACTTCTCCGACGACCAGGGCTTCCGCATCGAGTCCGCCTCGCACCCCGAGGTCGTCTCGCGCGACCACCTCAGCAAGCGCGAGGTCGACCGGATCGTCGCGCTCGCCCGCCGGCTGCACATCGAGGTGGTCCCCGAGATCGACTCGCCGGGGCACCTGGGCGCGGTGATCGCGGCGCACCCGGCGCTCGCGCTGCGCGGCGCGAACGGGCACCCGGTCCAGGGCGCGGTCGACCTGGCGAACCCGGACGCCGCCCGGATCGTCGACGACCTGCTGCGCGAGTACGCGGACCTGTTCCCCGGCGCGTACTGGCACCTCGGCGGCGACGAGTACCTGGCGCTGACGGCCAAGGACCCGGCGGCCTCCTACCCGGCGCTCGCCGAGGCCGCGCGCGCCAAGTACGGACCCAAGGCGGGCATCGCGGACCTGGCGACCGGCTGGCTCAACGACCGGGCGGCGGCGCTGCGCCCGTACGGCAAGAAGTTCAAGGCCTGGAACGACGGCTACTTCAAGGGCACCTCCGTCGCCCCCGACCCGGCCCGCGAGGTCGAGTACTGGACCGGCAAGGAGCTGGGCGCCCGCGCGCCCGAGGAGTACCTGGCCGAGGGGCGCAGGACGGTCAACCTCAACGACGAGTACCTGTACTACGTCCTGGGCGAGCCCAACGCCTTCAAGTACCCCACCGGCCGGCGCATCTACCAGGAGTGGACGCCGCTGGTGCTGCGCGGCACCAAGCCCGTCCCCGACCGCTACTCCGGGCAGGTGCTCGGCGCCCGGTTCGCCGTCTGGTGCGACCACGCCGACGCCCAGACCCAGGACCAGGTGGCCCGGGGCATCCGGATGCCGCTGCGGGCCACCGCCCAGAAGCTGTGGGACCCGCGCACCCCGGCCCTGGAGTGGGAGGACTTCAAGGAGCTCGCCGACAAGCTGGGGTGAGCCCGGCGCGGGCCCGGCTGTGACACTTCGGGCCGCCCGCGCGCAGAACAGACCATGGGGGGCGGGGGCCGGCGCCGTGGCCGGACACGGAGCGACGACGCGGAGCTCGGGGCCGCCGTCGCGGGCGCTCAGGGCGGCGACGAGCGGGCCTTCGCCGTCGTCTACCGGCTGGTCCACCCCGGGCTGCTCGCCCAGACGCGGTCGCTGGTGGGCACCGAGGCCGAGGACGTGGCCTCCGAGGCGTGGCTGGAGATCGCCCGTGACCTGGGGCGGTTCCACGGCGACGGGGCGGGCTTCCGCGGCTGGGCCGCGACCATCGCGCGCCACCGCGCCCTGGACCATCTGCGCCGCCAGAAGCGGAGACCGAGGACGGTCGGGCTCGACCAGGAGGCGCTCGAACTGCCCGGCGGCCAGGACACGGCCGAGGCGGCCCTGGAGTTCCTCTCCACCCGCCGGGCGCTCCAGCTGATCGCCACCCTGCCGCGCGAACAGGCGGAGGCGGTGCTGCTGCGGGTGGTGGCCGGGCTCGACGGGGCGGCGGCCGGGCGGGTCCTCGGCAAACGCCCCGGGTCCGTGCGCACCTCGGCGCACCGGGGGCTGCGGCGGCTGGCGCGGGGCATGGAGGGGGAGCGGGACCTGCCGTGACGGGCGCGCACCCGCGTCGGCGGGCGGCGCCTGCGCGGAAGGACGGCCGGGGCCGCCACCCCCCACAGGAGAGGCCCCGGCCGTCTTCCGTCGGGGCCGTGTGGCGACCCCGTACTCCTCTCAGCGCCATGACTGCGTTTTCTGTCACACCGCGCTCTGTCAGTGAATTGTTGCGAGTTGTACAAGTAATGGACTTAACCGCCGTCCAGGCCGTAGCGTGCTCCTTCGCGCCGGTCGGCGCGGCAGCCAGACCAGCTGCGACACCAGAGCAAGGTGCGGGGAGTGCAGGGGGAAGACGCGGAGCTGACCGCCGCGATACTCGCGGCACAGGGCGGCGACGAGAGCGCGTTCCGTGCTGTGTACCGCGCGGTGCATCCACGGCTGCTCGGCTACACCCGCTCGCTCGTCGGCGAGTTCGACGCGGAGGACGTGACGTCCGAGGCGTGGCTCCAGATAGCCCGGGACATCGACCGCTTCAGCGGCGACGCCGACCGCTTCCGCGGCTGGGCCGCGACCATCGCCCGCAACCGGGCCCTCGACCACATCCGTATGCGCGGCAGGCGCCCCGCCGTGGGCGGCGACGAGACCGAGCTGACCGGCCGCCCCGCCGACTCCGACACCGCGGGCGAGGCGATGGAGGCCCTCTCCACCGGACGTACGATGGCGCTCATCGCCCAGCTCCCGCAGGACCAGGCCGAGGCCGTGGTGCTGCGGGTGGTCGTCGGCCTCGACGCCAAGAGCGCGGCCGAGACCCTGGGCAAGCGGCCCGGCGCGGTGCGCACGGCCGCCCACCGCGGCCTCAAGCGGCTGGCCGAACTGCTGGGTACGGAGAACGGCCCGGCGGATCTCGGCGGAGTGCCGCCGCAACGGAACCGGTCGTGCGGTGTGACGCAATCGGGCGCGCCGACGCAGAAGGACATGTGATGGCCGACGAGCGCCACGAATGGCTGGACGAGGACGCCGCGGAGCGGTTGCTCCGCGGAGAGAACGTCGTTCCCGCCGACGACCGCGCCCGCGAGCAGGCCGAACGGCTCACCGCCGTCCTGCGCGCGCTGGCCGGCCCCGACGTACGCCAGGCCATGGACGCCCCGGCCGCCCGCGAGCTGCCGGGCGAGGCCGCCGCGCTGGCCGCGTTCCGCCGCGCCCGCGCCGATGCGGACGCCCCCGCGGTCGCGCCCGCCGACACCGTCGTACGGGTCGGGCGCGAGCCGCGCGGCATCCGCGCGCCCCGGCGCCGGCTGCGCCCGGTCCGCTTCGGCCTTGCCGCGGCGATCGCCGGATGCGCCCTGGGCGGGGTGGCCATGGCCGCCGGGACCGGAGTGCTGCCGGGCCTCGGCACCGCCGACCCCGAGCCCGTGTCGTCCGTGTCGGCCGCCGCGACCCCGTCCCCGATCGCCTCCGGCCCGGTGTCCGGGCGCACCGGCACCCCCGTCGGCCCGCGCTCCCCGGCCCCGGGCCGCACCGCCTCGGGGCAGCCCGCCACCCCCGGCGCGACCACGCCGGGCACCTCCCCGGCCCCGAGGACGACGCCGGACCCGGCGCCCTCGGACGGGGGCAAGCAGGACGACTGGGCTGCCCAGAAGGTCGAGTACTGCCGCGACTACCGCTCCGGGCGCCTCGACCAGAACCGCCGCCACCGGCTGGAAATCGCCGCTCTGGGCGCGGCCAAGGTGAAGCAGTTCTGCGACAGCGTGATCGAACAGGCCGAGCGGGGCGCCAAGGGCGGCACCGGCGGCAAGGGCGGTTCGGGCGGCAAGGGCGGATCCGGCGGCTCGGGCGGCAAGGGCGGCTCCGGCGAGGACAAGGACGACAAGGGGGACGGCCATGGGGGCCACGGCGGTGTCTCCGGCGGCCGGGGCGGCCGCGACGGTTCCGTCCTGAAGCTGCCGACCGTGAGCTGGTCCACCCCGCCCGCGCAGGGCTCGCCCGGGCTCCCCGGGCTGCCGGCCCTGCCGGAGATGCGCGCCCCGGCCCTGCCGCCGGCCGCGCCGGACGTCCCGCCGACCTCCCGCGTACGCCGGGCGCAGGGCCCGCTCACGCCGGTGGACTCCGCCCTCCAGAGCGCCGACCGGGCGCTCGTTCACCGGGCCGAACAGCGGGTGTGACACTTTTCGGGCCGCCGACGCAGTAGGAAGTGAGCCGACTGGTCATCGGCGGCGCCCAGAGCCGGGGTTCCCCCCGTACCCAAGGCTCGGCGCGAACGGCGCGGGCGGGACACGTTCCCCCGGTCCCGCCCGCGCCCTCCCTCTTCCGGCCGGCCGACGGCCGGACAGCGAACGGCCCGGCGACCCGGTCACGAGGACCGGCCCACCGGGCCGGATGGCCCGCCCACCGGGCGGACGGCGTTCACCGCCAAACGGCACTCACCAGTAGACGACGACCTTGTCGTTCACCTTCACCTGGTCGAAGAGCCTGGCGAGCTTGGCCTTGTCGCGCACGTTCACACAGCCGTGCGAGGCACCCGCGTACCCGCGCTTGGCGAAGTCCGACGAGTAGTGCACGGCCTGGCCGCCGCTGAAGAACATCGCGTACGGCATGGGCGTGTGGTAGATCGACGAGACGTGGTTCTTGCTCTTCAGGAAGACCTTGAAGACGCCCTCGCGGGTCGGCGTGTACTGCGAGCCGAACCGTACGTCCATCGAGGACTGCACCTTGCCGTTGACCACCCAGTTGAGCGTGCGGGTGGTCTTGCTGATGCACAGCACGCGGCCGGTCATACAGCGCTTGTCCAGCTTGGTCTTCGGCTTGTTGACGGCCTTCCCGTCGAGCTCCTGGCGGGTCGGCTTGGTCGTCATGACGCCCAGCCGCTGCCAGGTGGCGGCGTCGGCCGTGCCGGTGGCGGGCAGGCCGCGCTTGCTCTGGAAACCCTTGACGGCGGCGGTGGTGACGCTGCCGTACGTCCCCGTCGGCGTGTCGTCGAACCAGCCGACCTGGGCGAGCCGGGCCTGGAGCTCCTTGACCTGCGCGCCCCGCGAACCGGCCGCCATCAGGACCTTCGGCTGGGGCCTGGCGGCGGTGGTGGCCGCGCGGTCCGTGGTGACCGGCGCGTCCGCCAGGCCGGCGGTCTCGGGCTGGTGGTCGTTGGCGGTGGTGTCCGCCGCGGGCGCCGCCGAGGGCGCCTGCGCTGCGGGCTTCTGGTCGGCGGTGGTCCCCGACGCCTTGTCGGTCTGGGCACCGCACGCGGCGGTCACGGTCAGGACCGTGGCCGCGGCGAGCGTTCTGGCTATGACAGTGGTGAGATGGATCCGGCGCATCGTCGCCCCCCTGATATTCCCTCTGGTGATCCCAGAGACTGTTTCCCGGGCCGAACGGTTGCAACAACCCGTCGAGGAAGCGAGGCGGAACCCATGGCGCGCGAGTCGGACGGTGCCCGGCGCACCGAGAGCGGTCTGCCTCTCGACCCGGTCTACGGGCCGGAAGCCCTCGACGGGTGGGACCCGGCCCGGCAGCTGGGTGAGCCGGGCGGGTATCCGTTCACCCGGGGTGTCTACCCGACGATGTACGCGGCACGCCCCTGGACCATGCGCCAGTACGCCGGCTTCGGCACGGCGGCCGAGTCCAACGCCCGCTACCGGCAGCTCATCGCCCACGGCACCACCGGCCTCTCGGTCGCCTTCGACCTGCCCACGCAGATGGGGTACGACAGCGACGCGCCGCTCGCGCACGGCGAGGTCGGCAAGGTGGGGGTGGCCGTGGACTCCGTCGAGGACATGCGGGTCCTGTTCGACGGCATCCCGCTGGGCGAGGTCTCGACCTCGATGACGATCAACGCGCCGGCCGCGCTGCTGCTCCTGATGTACCAGCTGGTCGCCGAGGAGCAGGGCGTCCCGGCGCACGCGCTGACGGGCACGGTCCAGAACGACGTGCTCAAGGAGTACATCGCCCGCGGCACCTACATCTTCCCGCCGAAGCCGTCGCTGCGGCTGGTCGCGGACGTCTTCCGGTACTGCCGGGCCGAGCTGCCCAGGTGGAACACGATCTCGATCTCCGGCTACCACATGGCCGAGGCGGGGGCCTCGCCCGCGCAGGAGGTCGCGTTCACCCTGGCCGACGGCATCGAGTACGTGCGGACGGCGGTCGCGGCCGGCATGGACGTGGACGACTTCGCGCCGCGCCTGTCGTTCTTCTTCGTCGCGCGCACCACGCTCCTGGAGGAGGTCGCCAAGTTCCGCGCGGCCCGCCGGATCTGGGCGCGGGTGATGCGGGAGGACTTCGGCGCGAAGGACCCCAGGTCGTGGATGCTGCGCTTCCACACCCAGACCGCCGGGGTGCAGCTGACCGCCCAGCAGCCCGAGGTGAACCTGGTCCGGGTCGCCGTGCAGGGCCTGGCGGCGGTGCTGGGCGGCACCCAGTCGCTGCACACCAACTCCTTCGACGAGGCGATCGCGCTGCCCACCGACAAGAGCGCGCGCCTGGCCCTGCGTACGCAGCAGGTCCTCGCCTACGAGACGGACGTGACGGCGACCGTCGACCCCTTCGCCGGTTCGTACGTCGTCGAGTCCATGACGGACGACGTGGAGGCGGCGGCGCTGGCGCTGATGGAGCGGGTCGAGGAGCTGGGCGGGGCGGTGGGCGCGATCGAGCACGGCTTCCAGAAGGGCGAGATCGAGCGCTCGGCGTACCGGATCGCACGGGAGACGGACAGCGGGGAGCGGGTGGTGGTCGGGGTGAACCGCTTCCGCCTCGACGAGGAGGAGCCGTACGAGCCGCTGCGGGTGGACCCGGCGATCGAGGCCCGCCAGGCGTCCCGCCTGACCTCGCTGCGCGCGGACCGCGACGGACCGGCGGTCACCGCGGCCCTGGAGGAACTGCGCCGGACGGCCGAGGGCTCGGAGAACGTCCTGTACCCCATGAAGAAGGCACTGGCGGCACGGGCGACGGTGGGGGAGGTGTGCGGGGCACTGCGCGAGGTGTGGGGCACGTACGAACCCCACGAGGCGTTCTGACTCCGCAGCTCGGCACGGTCCGCGGACGGAGGGCTTTTAGGGGCGCGGGGAACTGCGCGAGCAACCCGGCACGGCCCGCAGACGAAAGGGGCTCCAGGGGTGCGGGGAACTGCGCGAGCACCCGGCACGGTCCGCAGACGAAGGGCGCTTTTGGGGCGCCGGGAACGACGCGAGCAGCTCGGCACGGTCCGCGGACGGAGGGCTTTTAGGGGCGCGGGGAACTGCGCGAGCAACCCGGCACGGCCCGCAGACGAAAGGGGCTTCAGGGGCGCGGGGAACTGCGCGACCGGCCCCCCGGCCCCCCGGCCCCCACGCGCCCGCAGCCGAAACGCGGCCTCAGGCACCACCCCGCCCCCCACGCACCACCTCCACCCCCGCGATCACCATCCGCAACCCCGCCTCGAACCGCTCCTCGTACCCCTCGAAGAGATCCGGCCCCACCGCCGCCGCCAGCGGGTACTCCGCCAGCCGTGCCGCCCGCGCCCCCACGTCGAACGGCTCGGCCCCCATCCCCTGCTCCTCCGCCACGAAGCCCATCGTGTAGGCGTACGCCGTCGTCCCGGCCAGGGCCGCCTCGCTCGGGCCGAAGCCCGCCGCACCCATCGCGGACAGCAGCGCCTCCAGCGCCCCGGCGTGGTCGGTGCCGGTGAAGCGGGCGCCCCCGTACACCTTCGCCCCGTCCCGGTAGCTCAGCAGCATGGCCCGCAACGCCCGGTTGAACCCGGCCAGTTGTTCCTGCCAGGGCGCGTCGGGGGAGACGCCGGGGACGCCGGGCGCGTCCTGGGCCATCCGCCGGTACATCACCGTCGCCATCTCGTCGAGCAGCGCCTGCTTGTTCTTGAAGTGCCAGTAGAGCGCGGGCGCCTGGACCTTCAGCTCCTTGGCGATCGCCCGCAGGGTGAGCCCGTCGAGGCCCACCTCGTTCAGGAGCCGCAGCGCGGTGTCGGCGACCAGCGCCCGGTCGATTCTCGTCGTAGCCACCTTGACAATTTAACACCGTTAAGCACATGCTCCCGGCATGGAACTTAACAACGTTAAGGAAAGCGTGGACGGGAACACGGCCGTGGAAGGAAACGGAAACGGGGACACGGCCGGGGACGGGCAGACGGCCGTGGACACGGACGTACTCATCTGCGGAGCCGGCCCCACCGGCCTCGTCCTCGCCATCGACCTCGCCCGCCGCGGCGTCCCCGCCCTGCTCGTCGAGAAGGCCGACCACCTCTTCCCCGGCTCGCGCGGCAAGGGCCTCCAGCCGCGCACCCAGGAGGTGCTGCACGACCTCGGCATCCTGGAGACGGTCCGCGCGGCCGGGCGCGAGTACCCCCGGATGCTCTCCTGGGAGGGCCCGGACGGGACGACGCGCGGGCGCGAGTGGGACATGATGGAGCGCTCGGAGCCCACCGAGCAGACCCCGTACGCGAACGGCCTGCTCATCGGCCAGGCGCACTTCCAAGCGCTGCTCCACGACCAGCTGCGCGCCCTCGGCGGCGAGGTCGTCTTCGGCGCCGGGCTGGCCGGGCTCGACCAGGACGAGCACGCGGTCACGGCCCGCTTCGCGGACGGCCGCGAGGTCCGCGCCCGCCATCTGGTGGCGGCCGACGGCGGCCGGTCCACCGTGCGCAGGCTGCTCGGCGTCGCCCTGCGCGGCGAGTCGGTCGACCCCAAGCCGATGCTGGTGGCGGACGTGGTCGTCGCGCCGGACGCGTTCGTCGACGAGGAGCACTGGCACGTGTGGACGGGCGGGGACGGCGGCGCCCTGGTGCTCTGCCCGCTGCCGGGCGCCCCCCGGCTGTTCCAGATGGTCGCCCAGTACGACGACGTGGACACGGTGGCGGACACCAGCCCCGAGGGCGTACGGAAGCTGATCGCCGCCCGTACGCCGGTCACCGCCGACGAGATCGCCGAGGTCGTCTGGGCCTCGGACTTCCGGCCCCGGGCCGCGCTCGCCGAGCGGTTCCGGGTGGGCCGCGTCTTCCTCGCCGGGGACGCCGCCCATGTGCACTCACCGGCCGGCGCCCAGGGCCTGAACACGAGTGTCCAGGACGCCTACAACCTGGGCTGGAAGCTCGGCCAGGTACTGCGGCACGGCGCTCCGGCCGATCTGCTCGACACCTACGAGGCGGAGCGCCGGCCGGTCGCCGCCGACGTCCTGGGCATCAGCACCCGCCTGCACCGCAAGGCCCTGCTCGGCGGGGACAGCCGGCGCGGCAACGAGGTCAAGCAGCTCGGCATCGGCTACCGGGGCGGCCCGCTCTCGGTGGGCCGGGCGGGCTCCCTGGAGGCCGGCGACCGCGCCCCCGACGGCGTCCTGCCCGAGGGCCGCCTCTTCGACCTGTACAGCGGCCCCCACTTCACCCTCCTGGCCATCGGCACCGAGGCCCCGGCACTGGAGAGCGAACTGGTCCACGTCCACACCCTGACCGCGTACGAGCCGTACGGACGCGGACTCTTCCTCATCCGCCCGGACGGATACGTGGGCTGGGCGGGCGAAACCCCGAGGGGCCTCACCGGGTACCTGGCGCGGGTCGGCGCGACCGCCGGCCCGCCCGCCTCGGCCGCCGGCCCATCCGCCGCGGCCGTCAGCGCAACCGGCGCCGCACAGCCCGTGCCCGTCGGGCCAGTCTCCGGACCGTCGCGTTGCGGGGGATGAAGGCGAGCTGGGTGGGGAGGGCGCCGGGGAGGGCCAGGGTGGTCAGGCGGCGGCGTTTGAAGTAGCGCCAGGTGTGCGGGGTCAGCTGGTGGGTGAGGTACTGCTCGGCGGCGGGGCGCAGGTCGGGGCGGATCTCGGACTGCATCGCGTAGCCGACCGCCGCCAGCAGCGCCGCCGGGTCGTCCGGGGGCCGCGGGGCCTCGCCGTCCAGGGGCGGCAGCAGCGCGTCCACCAGCGTCACCGGCACCCGGTTGCTGTTCTGGTACGGGGTGAGGCGGTCCAGGAGGAGTTCCGTGCCGGTGCGGGCGACCGGGAGGCCGTAGAACGCGGACGCCGTCATCAGCGCCGTGGAGAAGCAGCCGACCACCAGGGCGGGGGCGAGGCGCTCGTACAGCACCTCGGCCGGCAGGGCGCTCTCCAGGACGGTCAGTTCCACGCCCAGCGCCCCGGCCTCGGTGCGCAGTGCCTCGGTCCAGGCGGGCGGCGCCGAGGGGTGCGGCTTGAAGACGATCCGGTGGTGGCCGCGCGCGGCGGCGCCCCGCACCATGGCGAGGTGCAGCCGCTCCTCCTCGTCCTCGGTGAGGATCGAGAGCGCGGCCAGGTACTGGCCGAGCAGCAGGGCCGCGCCCTCGGGCACGTCGAGGCCGGCGCCCTCGGCGGACAGCTCGCCCACCACCTTGGTGAAGGCCGCCGTCGGGATCACCTCCGCGCCCACCCCGAACTCACCGAGCAGCAGCGGCTCCAGGCCTGGCACCAGGTCCAGGTGCAGCACCCGCCGCACCCGCGAACCCACCAGCGGGTCCAGCTTGTTGCGGGTGGGGCCGTAGCTCATCAGCCCGTCCGCGTACACGTGCAGGGGCGCGTCCGGGAAGAGCTGGGCGACCGCGCCCGCCGGGTTGACCTGGATGGACTCCACGGCCAGCTCGATCCGGTCGTCGCCGAGGTCCCAGGCGCGCCGCAACTGCCGCTCCCACAGCGGCACGTCGTCCGGGCGCGGCGCCCAGCCGGCCGGATGCATCGGCGCGATGGTGTCGTTCCACGACAGCACCCCGTCGAAGCGCCCGCGCAGGGACGCGAAGCCCGGCATGGTGTCGAGGGAGGGCGCGGTCTCCGGGACGGGCGCGTTGTTGCTGATGAGGAGCAGGCGCCGGTCGGCGGGGCCGAAGCAGCCGCTGTCGATCGCGGCGGCCAGCGTCGCCGTCCCGTACACCGTGGTGGCGAGGAAGATCTGCGTCGTAGGCATCAGGCCGCGGCCCCCGCCGACGTGAGGGAGCGGGTGCGGCCGCGCAGCCGCCGCAGCCGGGAGGCGCGGGCCGAGTCCATCGAGCCGAGCGCCTCGTCGAGGACGTCCTGCGGCATTCTTCTCAACGCCTCCGCACTCCTGCTCCGCAGTTCGCGCGCCACGGCCGGTTCGAATCGCTCCCTATTACCCAGGTGGTGGGAGATAATGGCGCAGTACGTCCGTACCGCCTTCGGCAGCAGTTCCGCGGCACGGGAATCCCGGGCCGTTTCCTCGACCACCTGGTCGAAAGCCCGCAGGAAATCCAGCTGGCGTACATCGCCTATCTGCGTGAGCGAGGTGGCGACTCCGCGCCGGTAGTACACCCCGAGCAGACCCAGCACCGCGAAGGATTCCGCCTCCCGGTGCAGCCGCCAGATCCACGGCCGGTCCTCGGCCGTGCGCAGCCCGTCCGTGAAGTGCAGCAGACCCCGCTCCACCAGCCGCCGGTGGTAGATCCCGGCCCAGGCGAACGCGTAGTCCACCGAGGTCGAGCGGGTGGTCGGCAGGATCGCCGCGCGCGGGTCCAGCACCTCGCCGCGCCGCCCGTGCGGCACCCGCTGCACCGAGCGCCGGGTGCCGGTGCACTGGACATGGTCGGTGCGCACGAAGTCGCAGCCCAACTCCTCGATAGCGGCGACGAGTTGGCGATAGTAGCCGGGCGCCAGCCAGTCGTCGCCGTCGAGGAAGGTGACGTACTCGCCGCGCGCCGCGTCGATGCCGGTGTTGCGCGCGGTGGCGAGACCGCCGTTCTTCTCGTGGGTGAGGACCACCGCCCCCGGCAGCTCGCGCTCGGCGCGGGCGAGGAGCGCGGCCGTACCGTCCGAGGAGCAGTCGTCGACCAGCAGGAACTCGAAGTCCTCTCGCGCGTTGTCGCGCAGACTTCTCAGGGTGTCGGGGGCATAGGCGCGCACGTTGTAGAACGGCACGACCACGGAGAGCTTGACCACCCGGGTGACGCTAAAGCGGCGCCGCGTCATGCGCCCTGTCCGTGCGAGGGATGGTGGGTGAACAGTGGGCGACCGGGCTGTTAACCCGTTCGCCCCACGGGCCCTTTCCCCGTGCGTAGACGCGCTGTTAACCATCTGTTGCGGCCCAGTTGGGCCGCCAAACGGAATGGATTCCTAGCTTCTTCGACGTGCCGTCCGTTACGAATCCCACCGCCACCGCGCCCCGGATCGCCGTCGTCGCCGATTCCGACACGCGGTGGAAATGGGGTGCCCTCACCGCCCGCCGCATCGCCGAGCGCCCGCCGGAACTCAGCGGCTTCCTGCTGCGCGGCCGGGCCACTCCCACCCCGCGCCAGCTCGCCGAGGTCGGCGTCGGCGCCGACGCGCTGCGCGAGGTGACGATGGCCGGGTTCCTGCACGCCGTCGAGCGCGAGCCGTACGACGTGGTGGTCCTCGCGCTGGTCGGCGGCGCCGCCCAGGCCGCGCTGCACGGCCTCGCCCGGCTGTGGCCGGCCGGGACGCGCAGGCCCGTCCTGGTCACCGGCTACGTCGGCGTCGTCTACGAGAAGCTCACCGACGGCCTGCTGCTGCGCCACGGCGCCGACGTGGTCCTCGCCAACTCGGCCCACGACGCCGCGCGGTTCCGGGCGGTGTACGAGGGCGTGGGCGCCGACGCCTCGGCGGTCACCGAGGCCGCCCTGCCCTTCCTCGGGGGCGCGCCCCACCGCCCCGAGCCGGGCCGCGACACGCTCGTCTTCGCCGCCCAGCCCTCGGTGCCCGAGAGCCGCGCCGACCGGCTCTACCTGCTGCGCCGCCTGATCGGCCACGCCCGCCGCCACCCCGGCCGCGAGGTGCTGCTCAAACTGCGCTCCCGGCCCGGCGAGCACACCACGCACATCGAGGAGCAGCCCTACCAGAAGCTCGTCCGCTCCCTCGAAGTGCCGCCCAACTTCCGGCTGGTGTACGGGAACATGGGCGAGGTCCTGGACCGCGCCGACCTGCTCGTCACCGTCTCCTCGACGGCGGCCCTGGAATCCCTGCACCGCTCGGTGCCCACTGCCGTCCTCACCGACCTCGGGGTACGCGAGAACCTGGGCAACCACCACTTCGTCGGATCCGGCTGCCTCGCCTCCTGGGACGAGCTGGACGCCGGCCACCGCCCGGTCCCCGACGCCGGCTGGCTCGCCGCGCAGGGCGTCGCGCCGGGCGACGCGTACGCCACCGCCTTCGACACGGCCCGCGCGCGCATCGCCGATCTGGTGACCCGCCCCGGACTGCCGCCCGTACGCCCGTACTACACGCCCACCACCGCGCCCGGTTATCTGCCCGGCATCCTCGCCCGCCACCACCTCGCCCCCGACGGCACCCCGCTGCCGGGCGCCGCACCCGAGGCGGAGGCCACCGGCGTACGCCGCCTGGTGCGCGACGCCGTACGGGACGCGGCCCGCGGGGCCTACCGCCACGGAGTGCAGCGCGTGGCCCCGGCCATCCGCCGGATGGGAGAACTCTGATGAACACGCAGCCCGCGACGGCCGCCCGGCCCACGCCCGGCGCCCGGCCCAGGAAGGTCCTGGCCGTCATCCCGGCCCGGGGCGGCTCCAAGGGCGTCCCCGGCAAGAACCTCGCCGCGGTCGGCGGCGTCCCGCTGGTCGTCCGGGCGGTACGGGCCTGCCTCGCCGCCCGCCACGTCACCGACGTCGCCGTCTCCACCGACGACCCGGCGATCGCCTCCGCCGCCGCCGCGGCCGGCGCCCACGTCGTCGTACGCCCCGCCGCGATCGCCGGGGACACCGCGACCAGTGAGGCCGCGGTGCTGCACGCCCTGGAGAGCGGCGCCGCCTACGCCAGGGACGCCGACGTGGTGCTGCTCGTGCAGTGCACCAGCCCGTTCCTGAGCCACGAGGACGTGGACGGGGTCGCCGCGGCCGTCGTGGTGGACGGCGCCGACACGGCCGTCACCGTCGCCCCCTTCCACGGCTTCGTCTGGCGCGAGTCGCCGGACGGCGGCGAGGGCCTGGGCCACGACAAGGCCTTCCGCCCGCGCCGCCAGGACCGCCCCCAGGACTTCCTGGAGACCGGCGCCGCCTACGCCATGGACGCCGAGGGCTTCCGCACCCACCGGCACCGCTTCTTCGGCCGCACCGCGCTGGTGCGCACCGACCCGGCCCGGGTCCTGGAGATCGACGACCCGCACGACCTGGCCCGCGCCCGCGCGCTCGCGCCACTGCTCGACCCGGCCCGTATCCCGGCCCGCGACGAGGTGGACGCGGTCGTCCTCGACTTCGACGGCACCCAGACCGACGACCGCGTCCTCATCGACGCCGAGGGCCGCGAACTGGTCGCCGTGCACCGGGGCGACGGGCTCGGCGTCGCGGCCCTGCGCCGCTCCGGCCTGAAGCTGCTGATCCTCTCCACCGAGCAGAACCCGGTGGTCGCCGCCCGCGCCCGCAAGCTGCGGATCCCCGTCCTGCACGGAGTCGACCGCAAGGACCTCGCCCTCAAGCAGTGGTGCGAGGAGAACGCCGTCGACCCGGCACGGGTGCTCTACGCGGGCAACGACGTCAACGACCTGCCCTGCTTCTCCCTCGTCGGCTGGCCGGTCGCGGTCGCCGACGCCCACGACTCCGTGCGCGCCGCCGCGCGCACGGTCACCGCCACCCCCGGCGGTGAGGGCGCGATCCGCGAGATCGCCGCCTGGCTCCTCGGACCCGAGCTCCACCACACCCCTGTGCCGAACCCCCCGCTCCCCACCGCCACCGCCCAGTAAGGACACCCCCTCATGAGCAACCGTCTGCGCACCTTCGGCAGCCGCACCGCCGGACCGGGTCGGCCGGTGTACGTCACCGGTGAGATCGGCATCAACCACAACGGTGACCTGGGCAACGCCCTCGCCCTGATCGACGCCGCCGCCGACGCCGGCTGCGACGCCGTCAAGTTCCAGAAGCGCACCCCGGAGATATGCACCCCGCGCGACCAGTGGGACATCGAGCGCGACACCCCGTGGGGCCGGATGACCTACATCGACTACCGCCACCGGGTGGAGTTCGGCGAGTCGGAGTACCGCGCCATCGACGAGCACTGCGCCAAGCGCGGGATCGACTGGTTCGCCTCCCCGTGGGACACCGAGGCTGTCGCCTTCCTGGAGAAGTTCGACCTGCCCGCCCACAAGGTCGCCTCCGCCTCGCTCACCGACGACGAGCTGCTGCGCGCCCTGCGCGCCACCGGCCGCACCGTCATCCTCTCCACCGGCATGTCCACCCCCCGGCAGATCCGGCACGCCGTCGAGGTCCTCGGCAGCGACAACATCCTGCTCTGCCACGCCACCTCCACGTACCCGGCCCGGGCCGAGGAGCTCAACCTGCGGGTGATCAACAGCCTGATGGCCGAGTACCCCAACGTGCCCATCGGCTACAGCGGCCACGAGACGGGCCTCCAGACGACCCTCGCCGCCGTCGCCCTCGGCGCCACCTTCGTCGAGCGCCACATCACCCTGGACCGCGCCATGTGGGGCTCCGACCAGGCCGCCTCCGTCGAGCCGGGCGGCCTGGCGCGCCTGGTCCGCGACATCCGCACCATCGAGGCCGCGCTCGGCGACGGCGTCAAGAAGGTCTACGAGTCGGAGCTCGCCCCGATGAAGAAGCTGCGCCGGGTCCCCGGGGTCGTCGCCGAGGCCGACGCCGAGACGGCCGGCGCCGACCGCGCGCCGGTCTCGGTCTGAGCCGGGGCCGGCCGCCGTGCCTCGGGACACCTCCGCCACGATCGCCTTCGTGGAGAGCCCGGTCCAGCTGCTCAACGTGCTGGAGTGGGCCCACTCCACGCGCCCGCTCCTGAACGGCGTACCGGCCCAGCGGTGCGGCCCGCGGGGCGCGGCGGCCGGCCACGACGACCTCACCGTCGTCGTCCTCTCGCCCACCGACCCGATGTCCCGCGGCCAGCTGCGCCGGATGGCGGAGCTGGCCCGCGAGGAGGGCATGCGGGTGCGCTGGGAGGAGGCCCGCGGCGGGCCGAGCGCCCCCCTGCGCACCATCGGCGGCCTCTCCTCGCTGCTGCGCCGCGCGGAGCGGATCGTCATCGGCGACCCGTTCTCGCGCTACGTCCAGCTGCTCCTCACCGTGGCGCGCGCCCGTGACCTGGTCGTCGTCGACGACGGCACCGCCACCATGGAGTTCGTCGCCCAGCTCGGTAGCGGCGAGCGGCTGGTGCGCTGGCACCGGCGCGGCAGCCGGGCAGGGGCGCGCGATCTGGTGTTCGCCCCCTTCGCCGCCTCGGCGCGCCGTCGCCTCACCCCGGCGCCAGGCCGTACGGTCGAGGTGTTCAGCGCCATGCCCGTCCAGGCGCCGGAGGCGGTCACGGTCACCCCGAACACCTTCGGCTGGACCCGGGCCCGGTTCGGTCCCCCGCGCATCACCAAGGGCGCCGACATGGTGGGCACCTCGCTGGTGGAGACGGGTGTGGTCGACCCCGACCGCTATCAGGAGGCGGTCGCGGCCCTGGCCCGCACCCACGGCGCCACCCGGTACTTCGCCCACCGCCGCGAATCCCCGGACAAGCTGCGCACCCTGCACCTGCGGACCGGCCTCGAGATCGTCCGGCCGGACCTGCCGCTGGAGCTCATCGCCCGCCGGGGGCCCGTCGGGCGGACGATCCTCAGCTTTCCCTCGACCGTCGTCCACACCCTGCCGCCGGCGCTCGCGGGCACCGGGGTGCGGCTGCTGGTCTGCGACATCGACCCCGGCTGGCTCACCGAGAAGGCCTCGCCGCGCGCCCAGGGCTTCCTCGCGGACGTCACCGGCTCGGCCCGGACCGCCCATGGGCTGCGCATGGTCGCGGCCTGAGCGGGCATCCGCCCACCGGGACGCCGTCCGGTCGCGGCAGAGGCCCGGCCGGGCACCGTCACGCCCCGGCCCGGGGCGGTGCGCCGAGACGGCGCTGAGATCCCTCTGAGAGGGCGCTGGGAAACCGCTGCGACACGCCTGAGAAGCGGGCGGCGAGTTTACCCAGCCAGGAAGGGGGACAACCGCCGGAAGGACAGATTTCTTTCCCCTATCGGGCTGAACTTTTGTTGATCGACGGTTAGTTGGCCCTTGAAGGGGCCTACTCTTCAACAGGTGAACCAGTTGATGTCGCGCGCCTCCGACGAACCCGACGCCGAGCTGCCCGGGGAAGCCCCGCTGCCCGGGTTGCTCCCCGAGCCCCTGCGCGCCGAACTCATCGGCTTCCGCCGGGACTTGCACATGCACCCCGAGCTGGGAAACCAGGAGTTCCGTACCACCGCGGCGATCAAGAAGCGCCTCGAGGCGGCCGGGCTGAAGCCCCGGGTCCTCGACAGCGGTACCGGACTCCTGTGCGATGTCGGCACCTGGAAGGGGGGACGGCCCATGCTGGCGATCAGGGCGGACATCGACGCCCTGCCGATCCCGGACGCCAAGGTCAACACGCCGTACCGCTCCACGGTCCCCGATCGGGCGCACGCCTGCGGACACGACATCCACACCACCACCGTGCTCGGCGCCGGTCTCGTCCTGGCCGACCTCGAACGGCAGGGCCTGCTGCCCAACCCGGTCCGGCTGGTCTTCCAGCCCGCCGAGGAGGTGCTGCCGGGCGGCGCCACCGACGCGATCCGCTCCGGCGCGCTCGACGGCGTGGGCAGGATCATCGCGGTGCACTGCGACCCGCGCGTGGACGCGGGCCGCATCGGGCTGCGGACCGGGGCGATCACCTCGGCCTGCGACCGGCTGGAGATCACCCTGGACGGGCCGGGCGGCCACACCGCCCGCCCGCACCTGACCACCGACCTGGTGACCGCCGCCGCCCGGGTGGTCACCGACGTGCCCGCGCTGCTCGCCCGCCGCATCGACGCCCGGGCGGGGCTCGCCGTCACCTGGGGCCGGATCGACTCCGGGCACGCCTGCAACGTCATCCCGATGCGCGCGGAGCTGGCCGGAACCGTGCGCTGCCTGGACCTGGAGGCGTGGCGGGAGGCGCCCGACAAGGTGCACGCCGCGATCTACGAGGTCGCCACTCTGCACGGGGCGAAGCCCGAGATCAACTATGTCCCCGGCGTGCCGCCGGTGGTCAACGATCCGGCCGTTGCCGAACTCCTGCGCGACGCTCAGACGGCGCGCCGAGGGCCCTATTCGATCGAGGACACCGAGCAGAGTCTGGGTGGCGAGGACTTTTCGTGGTACCTGGAGCGCGTGCCGGGCGCGATGGCCCGTCTCGGCGTCCGCACCCCGGGGTCCAACGCCCGCCTTGACCTGCATCGGGGTGATTTCGACGCCGATGAGGCCGCCATCAAGGTCGGTGTGGAGCTCTTCACTGCCGCTGCGCTGCTGGAAGGACACCGTTCGTAACCGGACACTTCATCGTCTGTTCGCGGCGATTCGATAACGGCTTCCGAACAGGTCTTTACGCGACATCTACGCGCGTTACGATCCGACGCGAAACCAGCGCCGGTAGGGGCGCTCTCGGTTCGTTTTGAAGGGACCTCCTCGTGCGCCGGGTATCCAAGATCGCTGCGGCCGGTATCGCCACCGCCGCCCTCGCTCTTTCCGCCACCGCGTGTGGCAGCACGTCCTCCGAGAAGGACAAGGACTCCTCCGCGTCGTCCAGCGCGGGCGGCAAGGGCGTCAAGGTCGGTGTCGCGTACGACGTCGGCGGCCGTGGCGACCACTCGTTCAACGACTCCGCCGCGCGCGGCATCGACAAGGCCAAGGGCGAGTTCGGCGGTGAGATCAAGGAGCTGACGGCCAAGACGACCGACACCGAGGCCGACCGCGTCGAGCGCCTCACGCAGCTCGCCCAGGCGGGCTACAACCCGGTCATCGGCATCGGCTACGCCTACGCCAACTCGATGAAGCAGGTCGCCGCCAAGTTCCCGAAGACCAGCTTCGGCATCGTCGACTCGGTCGTCGAGGGCGCCAAGAACGTCGACAACATCGTCTTCACCGAGGAGCAGGGCTCCTACCTGGCCGGTGTCGCCGCCGCCCTGAAGACGAAGACCGACCACGTCGGCTTCATCGGCGGTGTGGACGTTCCGCTCATCAAGAAGTTCGAGGCGGGCTTCGTCCAGGGCGTCAAGGACACCAAGCCGGGCGTCAAGGTCGACCCGCAGTACCTGTCGCACGGTTCGGACACCTCCGGCTTCGCCAGCCCCGACAAGGGCAAGGCCGCCGCGCAGGGCATGCTCGACAACGGCGCCGACGTCGTCTACACGGCCGCCGGCTCCTCCGGCAACGGCGCCATCGAGGCCGTCGCGGGCAAGAAGGGCGCCTGGGCGATCGGTGTCGACTCCGACCAGTACAACCAGGCCTCGCTGGCCAAGTACAAGTCCTCGATCCTGACCTCGGTCGTCAAGAACGTCGACATCGGCGTCTACGACCTGGTCAAGTCGGTCAAGGACGGCAAGCCGCTGACCGGCACCAACAGCTACCCGCTGGCCAAGGACGGCGTGTCCCTCGCCACCAGCGGCGGCTTCATCGACGACATCAAGGCCAAGCTCGACGAGGCCAAGAAGAAGATCGTCGACGGCCAGATCAAGGTCAAGACGACCCCGTGATCCGGGCCGTGACCCGGCCCCCTCGCGGGGGCCGGACCGCGTCACGGCACTGAAGCAGTGACGGGCTCGGCGGGGAGGGAGAGCCCCCTCCCCGCCGAGCCCATAACGATGTGTCAACTCTACGCGCGTAGGCGGGAGTTGGCGCGCTAGCGTCACCACGCCCTCTGCCCCCACCCCCCTCCTTCTCGTAGGAGAGTGCGCCATCAACGCGTCCAGTCCTCCCGCCGTCGAACTGCGCGGCATCACCAAACGATTCCCCGGCGTCGTCGCCAACAAGGACATCGACATCACCGTCAAGAAGGGCACCGTCCATGCCCTCTGCGGTGAGAACGGTGCCGGCAAGTCGACCCTGATGAAGATCCTCTACGGCATGCAGAAGCCGGACGAGGGAACCATCACCGTCGACGGCGAGCAGGCGGTCTTCCACAGCCCCGCCGACGCCATCGCCCGTGGGATCGGCATGGTGCACCAGCACTTCATGCTCGCCGACAACCTCACCGTCCTGGAGAACGTGGTCCTCGGCGGCGAGAAGCTGTACGGCATCGGCGCCAAGGCCCGTAAGAAGATCAAGGAGATCTCGGACGCGTACGGCCTGGGCGTCCGTCCCGACGCCCTGGTCGAGGACCTCGGTGTCGCCGACCGCCAGCGCGTGGAGATCCTCAAGGTCCTCTACCGCGGCGCCCGCACCCTCATCCTCGACGAGCCGACGGCCGTCCTGGTCCCGCAGGAGGTCGAGGCGCTCTTCGACAACCTGCGCGAGCTCAAGGCCGAGGGCCTGACGGTCATCTTCATCTCCCACAAGCTGGGCGAGGTGCTCTCGGTCGCCGACGACATCACCGTCATCCGGCGCGGCACCACGGTCGGCACCGCCGACCCGAGGAACACCACCACCAAGCAGCTCGCCGAGCTGATGGTCGGCAGCGAGCTCCCGTCCCCGGAGACCCGCGAGTCGACCGTCACCGATGTGCCGATGCTCAAGGTGGAGGAGCTGAAGCTGGCCGCCACCGACCCCGACGGCGTGGTGCGCGAGGTGCTCTCCGGAGTGTCCTTCACCATCCACAAGGGCGAGGTGCTCGGCATCGCCGGCGTCGAGGGCAACGGCCAGGCCGAGCTCGTCGAGGCCATCATGGGCATGCGCGACCCGGACGGCGGTGTCATCACCCTCGACGCCACCGACATCTCGCACGCGCCCACCCGCAAGCGCCGCGAGGGCGGCATCGGGTACATCCCCGAGGACCGCCACCGCCACGGCCTGCTCCTGGAGGCCCCCCTCTGGGAGAACCGCGTCCTCGGCCACGTCACCGAGCGCCCCAACTCCAAGGGCGGTCTGCTCGACAACAAGGCCGCGCGCGCGGACACCGAGCGCATCGTGCGCGAGTACGACGTGCGCACCCCGGGCATCGAGGTCACCGCGGCCTCGCTCTCCGGCGGCAACCAGCAGAAGCTGATCGTCGGCCGCGAGATGAGCCACAACCCCAAGCTCCTGATCGCCGCGCACCCCACCCGGGGCGTGGACGTGGGCGCACAGGCGCAGATCTGGGACCAGATCCGCACGGCCCGCCGCGAGGGCCTCGCGGTGCTGCTGATCTCCGCCGACCTGGACGAGCTGATCGGCCTGTCCGACACCCTGCGGGTGATGTACCGCGGCCGCCTGGTCGCCGACGCCGACCCCGCCACGATCACCCCTGAGGAGCTGGGCTCCGCCATGACCGGCGCCGCCGCCGGCCATCTGGAGCACCACGACAGCACCGGGGGAGAGGACCGATGAAAAAGTTCACCCAGCGCATCGACAGGGAGAAGCTGCTCCTCGCGATCGCGGCCCCCGTGCTCGCGGTGGTGGCGGCGCTCGTCGTCACCGCCCTGGTCATCCTGGCCACCGGCAAGAACCCGATGCCCGCCTTCGACGACATGCTGTCGTACGGCTCCGCCAGCGACAGCCAGGTCTACATCCTCAACAAGGCGACGACGTACTACCTCGCGGGCATCGCGGTGGCCGTCGGCTTCCGGATGAACCTCTTCAACATCGGTGTGGACGGCCAGTACCGCATCGCGGCCTTCCTCGCCGCCGTCATCGGCGGCGCGGTCTCGCTGCCGGGCATCGTCGCCATCCCGCTGATGATCCTCGCGGCGATGGTGACGGGCGCCCTGTGGGCGGCCATCGCGGGCGTCCTCAAGGTCACCCGGGGCGTCAGCGAGGTCATCTCGACCATCATGCTGAACGCCATCGCGACCGCGATCATCGCCTATCTGCTCCAGCCCGAGCGGCTCGGCCAGCTCGACCAGGCGGGCACGCTCGTCTCCACCAAGCCGCTGCCGCACAGCTCCTGGTTCTTCCACATCGACAACGGTGACGCCGGTCAGATCTGGGGCTTCGTCGTCATCGCGGTGCTCGTCGGCCTGGCCTACTGGTTCGTGCTCGGCCGCACCCGCTTCGGCTTCGACCTGCGGGCCGTCGGCCAGTCCGAGTCCGCGGCCGCGGCCAGCGGTGCCAACGTCAAGAAGATGATCATCACCAGCATGATCATCTCGGGTGCGGTGGCCGGTCTGGTCGGTCTGCCGACGCTGCTCAACGACAGCCACCAGTTCGACAACAGCTTCCCGCTCGGCCTCGGCTTCACCGGTATCGCCGTCGCGCTGCTCGGCCGCAACCACCCGGTGGGCGTCGCGCTCGCCGCGCTGGTCTGGGGCTACCTGGAGCGCACCACCGGCCACTTCGAAGTCATCGGCTACGACAAGGAGATCCTCGGCGTGATCCAGGGCGTCATCGTCCTGTGCGTCGTGATCGCGTACGAAGTCGTCCGCCGCTACGGCCTCAAGCGCCAGCAGCAGCGCGTCGGCGCCGAGCTCGCGGCCCAGGCCGCCAAGAAGCAGGAGGTGACGGCATGAGCGTCACGACGACCCCCGCCAAGACCCCGCCGCCCCCGGCCGGGCTCAAGGGCAACGCCAAGCGCACGTTCTCCCTGGCGCAGATCCTGATGATCATCGCGGGCGCGCTGATCCTGGTCTCCGCCGTGCGCGTCATCACCGGCGCCGACCAGCTGACCTCCACCGGCCAGATCAGCGCGGCCCTCGGCCTCGCGGTGCCGATCGGCCTCGCGGGCCTCGCGGGCCTGTGGTCCGAGCGGGCCGGCGTGGTCAACATCGGCCTCGAAGGCATGATGATCCTCGGCACGTTCGGCGCCGGCTGGGTCGGCTGGCAGTCCAGCCCCTGGCTCGGCCTGATCGCGGGCGTCGGCTTCGGCGTGCTGGGCGGCCTCGTCCACGCGGTCGCCACCATCACCTTCGGCGTCGACCACATCGTCTCCGGTGTGGCCGTCAACCTGCTCGCGCTCGGCGCCACGCAGTACATGGCGAAGCTCTTCTTCAACGAGGGCGACGCGGCGGCCAAGGGCGGCAACCCCAAGCAGTCGCCGCCCGCCGAGTCCCTGCCCGACTTCACGGTCCCGGGCCTGTCCTCCGGCCTGGAGTCGATCCAGAAGCACCACTGGTTCCTGGTCTCCGACCTCGCCGGGATCCTCGGCGGTGTGGTCACCCACGTCTCCTGGGTCACCGTCATCGCCGTGCTGCTCTTCGTGGGCACCTGGTGGGTGCTGTGGAAGAGCGCGTTCGGCCTGCGGCTGCGCTCCTGCGGCGAGAACCCGATCGCCGCCGAGTCCCTCGGCGTCAACGTGTACTCGTACAAGTACGCGGCGGTCGCCGTCTCCGGCGGTCTCGCCGGTCTCGGTGGCGCGTTCCTCGCGCTGGTCACCTCGCACATCTACCTGGAGGGCCAGACCGGCGGCCGCGGCTACATCGGTCTCGCCGCGATGATCTTCGGTAACTGGCGGCCGGGCGGACTCGCCATGGGCGCGGGCCTCTTCGGCTTCTCCGACGCGCTCCAGCTGCGCAACGGCGGCACCACCGTCCACGCGCTGCTGCTCCTGCTCGTGATCCTCCTCGTCGCCCTGGCGGCCTGGAAGGCGTACCGGAAGGCGATGGTCCAGGCGGCGGTCAGCGCGGTCGTGGCCGCCGCGATCCTGGTCTGGTACCTGGTCACCGACGACGTCCCCAGCGACTTCGTCGGCGCCACGCCGTACGTCGTCACCCTGCTCGTGCTGTCGCTCTCCGCGCAGCGCCTGCGGATGCCCAAGGCCGACGGCATGCGCTACCGCAAGGGCCAGGGCAAGTGACGCCGGACGCCCCCGCCGCCCCCGCCGTCGACTGGGAGGCCCTGCGCGAGGCGGCCCGGGACGCCATGTCCCGGGCGTACGCCCCGTACTCGGGCTACCCGGTCGGCGCGGCGGCGCTCGTGGACGACGGGCGCACCATCACCGGCTGCAACGTAGAGAACGCCAGTTACGGCCTCGGCCTGTGCGCGGAGTGCGGGCTGGTCTCGGCGCTGCGGCTCGGCGGCGGTGGGCGCCTGACGCACTTCGTGTGCGTCGACGGCCACGGCGCCGTCCTGGTGCCCTGCGGCCGCTGCCGCCAGCTGCTCTTCGAGCACGGCGGACCGGACCTGCTGCTGGAGACCCCGGACGGTGTCCTGCCGCTGACGGCGATGCTCCCGCAGGCCTTCGGGCCGGACCACCTCACGCAGGACCCCAAGTAACCACCGCGGCCCCTCCGTTGCTGATCAGCCAGGGAGGGGCCGCATCCGTCAGACCTCTCTATGCGCGTAGAGTCGCGTATACCGTACGGACGAACCGCACTTGCCGGAAGGAATGCCATGGACGTCATCTCCGTCATCCGCACCAAGCGAGACCGGGGCGAGCTGAGCCCGGAGCAGATCGACTGGGTCATCGACGCCTACACCCGGGGTGTCGTCGCCGACGAGCAGATGTCGGCGCTGGCCATGGCGATCCTGCTCAACGGCATGAACCGTACGGAGATCGCCCGCTGGACCGCCGCGATGATCGCGTCCGGCGAGCGCATGAACTTCGACGCGCTCTCGCGGCCCACCGCCGACAAGCACTCCACCGGCGGCGTCGGCGACAAGATCACGCTGCCGCTCGCCCCGCTGGTCGCCGCGTGCGGCGCGGCCGTGCCGCAGCTGTCCGGCCGGGGCCTCGGCCACACCGGCGGCACCCTGGACAAGCTGGAGTCCATCCCCGGCTGGCGCGCGCTGCTCTCCAACGAGGAGATGCTGAACGTCCTGGACACCACCGGCGCCGTCATCTGCGCGGCGGGCGACGGACTGGCCCCGGCCGACAAGAAGCTCTACGCGCTGCGCGACGTCACCGGCACCGTCGAGGCCATCCCGCTGATCGCCTCCTCGATCATGTCCAAGAAGATCGCCGAGGGCACCGGCTCGCTGGTCCTCGACGTCAAGGTCGGCACCGGCGCCTTCATGAAGACCATCGAGGACGCCCGCGAGCTCGCCTCCACCATGGTCGCGCTCGGCACCGACAGCGGCGTCAAGACCGTCGCGCTGCTCACCGACATGTCCACCCCGCTCGGCCTCACCGCGGGCAACGCCCTCGAAGTGCGCGAGTCCGTCGAGGTGCTGGCCGGTGGCGGCCCCAAGGACGTCGTCGACCTCACCCTGGCGCTCGCCCGCGAGATGCTGGACGCCGCCGGGATCAAGGACGCCGACCCCGAGAAGGCCCTCGCCGACGGCTCGGCCATGGACGTGTGGCGCCGGATGATCGCGGCCCAGGGCGGCGACCCGGACGCCACCCTGCCGGTCGCCCGCGAGCAGCACGTCGTCACCGCCCCCGCCTCGGGCGTACTGACCCGCCTCGACGCGTACGACATCGGCGTCGCCGCCTGGCGCCTGGGCGCCGGCCGGGCCCGCAAGGAGGACCCGGTGCAGGCGGGCGCGGGCGTCGAGCTGCACGCCAAGCCGGGCGACACGGTGACGGCGGGCCAGCCGCTGCTCACCCTGCACACGGACACGCCGGAGAAGTTCGACTACGCCCTGAAGACGCTGGGCGACTCGTACGACATCGCCCCGGCGGGCACCTCGTTCACCGCGAACCCGATCGTGCTGGACCGCATCGCCTGACCCCCGCACGGGCCTGCCCCGGGTTCCGCACGGACCCGCCCCCGGTTCCGCACGGGCCTGCCCCGGGTTCCGCACGGACCCGCCCCGGGTTCCGCACTGACCCGCCCCGGCCGATGACTTTCCCGGCCGGGGCGGGTCTGTCCGCATGTGAACCCCATTCGACCCGCGCTCCTCGTCGTCCCGTCGCCGCTGGCCCTCGCCGACGTCCCCGCGCTGTGCGCGCGGCTGCGGTCGCTGTACGCGGCCGGGGCGCGGGAGGTGGTGTGCGACGTGGGCGGGCTCGTCCGGGCCGATCTGGCGGCGGTGGAGGCGGTGGCCCGGCTCCGGCTGACCGCGCGCCGGGCGGGTGGGGGGTTGTCGCTGCGGGGGGTGGGGCCGGGGTTGGCGGCGCTGCTGCACCTCACGGGGCTGACGGAGTAACCGTCCCGGGGTGCATGGTGTTTGTCTGCGGGTGGTGGGTGGCTGGTCGCGCAGTTCCCCGCGCCCCTGAACGGCCCGGTCTTCGCCCGCGGGTCGGTGGTCGGTTGCTCGCGCAGTTCCCCGCGCCCCTGAACGGCCCGGTCTTCGCCCGCGGGTCGGTGGTCGGCTGCTCGCGCAGTTCCCCGCGCCCCTAAACGGCCTGGTGTTTGTCTGCGGGTGGGTGGTGGGCTGGTCGCGCAGTTCCTCGCGCCCCTGAACGGCCCGGTCTTCGCCCGCGGGTCGGTGGTCGGTTGCTCGCGCAGTTCCCCGCGCCCCTCAAAGCCCATGGCTGAGCTGGGTTCTCCGGCTGCGGCCGACTACCCAAGGGGCGCGGGGAACGGCGCGAGCAACCCTCCACGGTCCGCAGACGAACGACGGTTTTAGGGGCGCGGGGAACTGCGCGAGCAACCCAGCACGGTCCGCAGACGAACGACGGTTTTCAAGGGCGCGGGGAACTGCGCGAGTGAGTCGGCACGGGCCGCAGGCCAGTGCGGGGTTGGGGGCGCGGGGAACTGCGCGAGCAACCCAGCACGGGCCGCAGGCGAACGACGGTTTTTCAGGGGTGCGGGGAACTGCGCGAGTGAGTCGGCACGGGCCGCAGGCCAGTGCGGGGTTGGGGGCGCGGGGAACTGCACAAGTGGCCGCACCCCCACTTCCCGCAGACGAACCCGCGCCGCTTCACCCCTCCCCGAGCGTCGGCGGCAGGCCGAAGAGGGGGAACCACCGCGCCGTGTCCAGGAACGCGTTGAGGCCGACTATCTTGCCGTCCGCGATCTCCACGACCTGGAGCGCCCACGGCTCATGCCGCCCCCCGGGCCCGCTCGCCCGGTACTGCCCGAACGCGGGCGTCCCGTTGGCGACCGTGGGGACGAGGCGCGAGCCCCGGCAGTCGGCCCCGGGACCCACATGCCAGGCCACGATGTCCTCGGGACCGCTGAGCCACAGGTCGTACGGCGGCATCGACAGCGTCGCGTCCTCGTGCAGCAAGGACGTCAGGGCCGACATGTCGTACCCCTCGAACGCCGCCACATAGCGGGCCAGGAGCTTCTGCTGGTCCTCGTCGAGCGGGTCCGCCGCGTCCGAGGCGCGCGGCTCCGACTCCGCCAGCGTCGAACGCGCCCGCTGGAGCGCGCTGTTGACCGACGCCACCGTCGTGCCCAGCAGCTCGGCCACCTCGCTCGCCTTCCAGGCGAGCACCTCGCGCAGGATGAGCACCGCCCGCTGCTTGGGCGGCAGATGCTGGAGCGCCGCGACGAAGGCGAGCCGCACGCTCTCGCGCGCGACCGCCGTCTCGGCCGGGTCGTCCACGGCCGTCGGCAGCACCCGCGCGTCCGGCACCGGCTCCAGCCAGGTGACCTCCGGGCGCGAGCGCAGCACGGCCGAGGACGCCGTCTGCGGGGCCGTCAGGTCCATCGGGCGGGCCCGCTTGCCGCTGGCGGTCAGCATGTCCAGGCAGACGTTGGTCGCGATCCGGTAGAGCCAGGACCGCAGGGACGAGCGGCCCTCGAACTTCTCGTAACTCCGCCACGCCCGCACCAGCGTGTCCTGTACCGCGTCCTCCGCCTCGAAGGCCGAGCCGAGCATCCGGTAGCAGTACCCCGTCAGCTCGGTCCGGTGCTTCTCCAGACGGGAGTCGAGGTCCGTCGCCACCGCAGGATCCGCCGTCCGATCACCCATCGCGTCCACCCCAGATCGCCCATGTGCTCCAGCTCTTCGGAAGCTACAGGAGCCCACTGACAATCGCGCATCGGGCGGACGTCTCAGCAGGTCACACGGGGTGCGCCGAGGCACGTCGCGGTGCGGCGCCGCTCGGTGCGGGCGGCGTGGCTGCCGTACAGCGTCACCGAGACGACGCCCAGGACGGCGAGCAGGCCGAGCAGGACCGTGGCGGCCCAGCCGCCGGCGTGGAAGGCGACCGCGCCCAGGGTGCCGCCCGCGCTGCTGCCCAGGTAGTACGCGGACTGGTAGAGCGCCGACGCCTGGGCGCTGCCCGACTTCGCGGTGCGGCTCACCGAGGAGGAGGCGACCGCGTGGCCCGCGAAGAAGCCCGCGGTGATCAGGACCAGGCCCGCCAGGACCGCCGCCAGCGAGTCGAGCAGGCTCAGCACCAGACCGGCGGCCGTGGTGGAGACGGCCAGGTACAGCGCGCCCCGGCGGCCGAGCCGGGCCACCAGCGTCCCGGCGCCCGCCGAGGAGACCGTACCGACCAGGTACACCAGGAAGATCGAGCCGACCACGCCCTGCGGGAGGTGGAAGGGCGCGGCGGTGAGCCGGTAGCCGATGACCGTGTAGACGGCGCCGAAGACCGTCATGAAGAGCGCGCCGATCGCGTACAGGCGCACGAGCAGCGGGTCCGCGAGGTGGCCGCGTACGGTGGCGGCCAGCGCGCGCGGGTCCAGGGGCGCGGGCCGGAAGTGGCGCGACTTCGGGAGCAGCAGCCGGAAGACCACCGCGCACCCGGCCGCCAGGAGTCCGACGGCGGCCAGCGCCGCGCGCCAGCCCCACGCCTGGGCCACCCAGCCGGTGAGGATGCGGCCGCTCATGCCGCCGATGGAGTTGCCCGCGACGAACAGGCCGATCGCGGCGACCAGCGCCTTGGGCCGCACCTCCTCGGCGAGGTAGGCCATGGCGGAGGCGGGCAGTCCCGCCAGGGCCGCGCCCTGGACCGCCCGCAGCGCCACCAGCCAGCCCACGGTGGGCGCGAACGGGACGAGCAGCCCCACGCCGACCGCGACCACCAGCGAGACCGTCATCGTCCGGGACCGCCCGAACCGCTCGGACACCGCGCTCAGCGGCAGCACGCACAGCGCCAGCGCGCCGGTCGCCGCCGACACGGTCCAGCTCGCCGCGGAGGCCGTCGCCCCCAGGTCCCCGGAGATCAGCGGGAGCAGCGCCTGGGTGGAGTAGAGGAGGGCGAAGGTGGCGACCCCGGCCGCGAAGAGCGCGAAGCTCATCCGGCGGTAGCCGGGGGCACCCGGGGAGAGCTGGTCGGGGGACGGCGCGGTGGAGGCACCCACGGTGGCGGGTGCCCCGGTACTGGCGGGAGGCATGGTTCGACCGTAGGCCCGGGAGATTTATGCGTCCAATGCGTGGAGCGCGCATAATCGATCCACGTACGCATAAGCACAGCTCAGGCGGGTGTCTGTCATTGAACAGTAACGAAGAAGACATGGTCGCGGTACTCGCGCCCCGCCTCGCGTACTTCGCCGCGGTCGCCCGGCACGAGCACGTCACGCGTGCGGCGCAGGAGCTCGGCGTGCCCCAGTCGACGCTCTCGCGCGCGATGGTGCGGCTCGAAGAGGACCTGGGCGTCACCCTGTTCGCCCGCCGGGGCCGCACCGTCTCGCTGACCCCTGCCGGGCGCACCTTCCTGGCCTCGGCCGAACGCTCCCTCGCGGAGGTCGGGCGGGCCGCCGAGTCGGTGCGGGCCGACGCCGACCCGGCGACGGGCAAGGTCGCCTTCGGTTTCCTGCACACCATGGGCTCCGAGACCGTCCCCGGCCTCATCCGGGCCTTCCGCGTCACCCACCCCCGGGTGCGCTTCACGCTGGTGCAGAACTACGGCGAGGCCATGATCGAGCGGCTGCGCGCCGGGGACCTCGACCTGTGCCTCACCTCGCCGGTGCCCGACGCGCCCGACCTGGTGGCCCGCCGCCTGGACGAGCAGCGGCTGCGCCTCGTCGTCCCCGACGACCACCGCCTCGCGGCCCGCAAGCGGGTGCGGCTCGCGGAGGCGGCCGAGGAGACGTTCGTGACCCTGGAGCCCGGCTACGGGCTGCGGCGCATCACGGACGACCTGTGCGCCCAGGCCGGGTTCACGCCCCGGGTGGCCTTCGAGGGCGAGGAGGCGGAGACCCTGCGCGGCCTGGTGGCGGCGGGCCTGGGCGTGGCCCTGCTGCCGCCGCCCGCGGTGGCCCGCCCGGGCGTGGTCGAGCTGACGGTGACGGCACCCCGGGCGGTCCGCGAGATCGGGGTGGCCTGGCTCGACGGCCACCCCGACACCCCTCCGGTGGCCGCCTTCAAGGCGTTCCTGCTGTCGCGGCGGGGGCAGTTGCTGCCGGTCTGAGAGCCGGTCCTCGCACCCCCGCCCTCCGCCCGGACTGCGGAGGTTCGAGCCGGGCCCTGAACCCCCGCCCTCCGGGCGGACGACAGGGGTGCGAGGCGGGCTCGAAGCGTCCGTACGGCCCGCTATCCGCCCAGCGACTTCCCGAAGCCCGCCGCGAGCGGCATCCGCAGCCCCAGCGGCGGCGGGGCGGCCAGGGCATCGGCGACGGGACGCGCGTACGCGTGCGCGAAGAGCGACCCCTTCACGAAGTCGGCGGCCAGCGCCAGGACTTCGGGGCGGTGCTGGCGCAGCCCGTGCCCGTCGGAGTGGACCTCGAAGCGGCAGGTGTCGCGGTTGGCCTTCTTCGCGCGCGCGGCGAGCCGGAAGGACAGCTCCGGGTCGCAGCGCGCGTCATTGGTGCCGTGCACGATCAGCACCCGCCGGCCCACCAGTTGCCTCACCGGCTCCGGCTCGGCCGCCACGTCCTCCTCCGGCAGCCAAGGGGCCAGCGCCAGCACGCAGTCGACGGCCTCGTGCCCCGCCGCGCGCAGCGCCGCCCGCCCGCCCATCCCGTGCCCGGCCAGACACACGGGTACGTCCCCGTACCGGCGCACCACCTCGTCCGCGGCCCATTCGGCGTCCGCCGCGAGCAGGGCGTCGCCGCCGTTCCAGCCCCGGCCCCGGTAGCGCACCGGATGGGCCACCAGACCGTCGGCCCGGCCCGCCCGGGCCAACCGCCGTGCCAGCGGCAGCGCCGAGGCGTAGGCGAGGGGGGAGGGGCGGCGCGCCGAGACGGGGTCGCCGTCCGGCAGCACCAGCACCACACCGCCGACCGAGGAGCCGGCGCCGGTCGCGCCGACGGCCCGTCCGAGCCGGGCAGCAGGCAGGGAAGTCGCATGCTGTGCCATGGCAGAACAGTCTCAGAAGCCGACGTGTACTCCACCCGTCCGCGCAGTCACTGTTACGTATCGGCAACCCGGAGACTCCCGGCGATCTACGCGCGTAGGGGCTAGCATGCGCAGATGACGAGCCAGACCACCGACGTACCGACCCCGGACCAGATCCGCCGCGCCCCGAAGGTGCTGCTCCACGACCACCTCGACGGCGGTCTGCGTCCTGGCACCATCATTGAGATCGCCGAACAGACCGGGTACACCAACCTGCCCGAGACCGAGGCCGACAAGCTCGGCATCTGGTTCCGGGAAGCCGCCGACTCCGGTTCCCTGGAGCGGTATCTGGAGACCTTCGCGCACACCTGCGCCGTCATGCAGACCCGCGACGCGCTCTTCCGCGTCGCCGCCGAGTGCGCGGAGGACCTGGCGCAGGACGGAGTCGTCTACGCCGAGGTGCGGTACGCGCCGGAGCAGCACCTGGAAGGCGGGCTGACCCTCCAGGAGGTCGTGGAGGCGGTCAACGAGGGCTTCCGGGAAGGCGAGCGCCGGGCCCGCGCCGACGGCAACCGCATCCGTGTCGGGGCGCTCCTGACCGCCATGCGGCACGCCGCCCGCGCCCTGGAGATCGCCGAACTCGCCAACTCCTACCGGGACTCGGGCGTGGTCGGCTTCGACATCGCGGGCGCGGAGGCGGGCTTCCCGCCCACCCGCCACCTGGACGCGTTCGAGTACCTGAAGCGGGAGAACAACCACTTCACCATCCACGCGGGCGAGGCCTTCGGCCTGCCGTCGATCTGGCAGGCGCTCCAGTGGTGCGGCGCCGACCGGCTCGGCCACGGCGTGCGGATCATCGACGACATCGAGGTCGCCGAGGACGGCACCGTGAAGCTGGGGCGGCTCGCCGCGTACGTACGGGACAAGCGCGTCCCGCTGGAGATGTGCCCGACCTCCAACCTCCAGACGGGCGCCGCCGCCTCGTACGCCGAACACCCGATCGGGCTGCTGCGCCGGCTCCACTTCCGCGCCACGGTCAACACCGACAACCGGCTGATGAGCGGCACCAGCATGAGCCAGGAATTCGAGCGGCTGACCGAGGCGTTCGGCTACACACTCGACGACATGCAGTGGTTCACCGTCAATGCGATGAAATCAGCGTTCATTCCTTTCGACGAACGCCTCGCCATGATCAACGACGTGATCAAGCCCGGCTACGCCGAGTTGAAATCCGCGTGGCTGTTCAAGCAGACCGCTGCGACCAGCGGTTCTACCCCGCCGATGGGCTGATCGGGACAAGGGTCCGCACGGCCGGGAATGGCAAATCCCGGCCGTTTCCCCTGGTTTCACGTGTTTGCGGGGCGCGCGGCGGTCTGACTAGCTTGCAGAGCCGCTCACATCCCCTTCCCTAGGATGAATCCCAGATGAAGCAGTCTGCCGTCAAGACGCTCGGTGCCGCCGCTCTCGGTGTCGCCTTCGCCGCCGCTGCCGCCGGTACGGCCTCCGCCGCGCCCGCCGTCGCCGGGGTCCCCGAGCTTCCCGCCCTGCCCGGCCTGACCAAGACGCTGCCCGTCGAGAGCGTCACCAAGACGCTCCCCGAGGGTGCCCCGCAGTCCCTGACCTCCGGTCAGCACAAGCCGGGCAAGGGCGCGTCCACGCCGGCGGGCGCGGACCCGGTGGGCGGCCTTCTCGGCGGCCTGCCCGCCAGCGGTCTGCCGACCAGCGGCCTGCCGCTCGGCGGCGCCGGTCTGCCCGGCCTCGGCGGCTGATGGCGCGAACGTACCGTCAGTCGGTGCGTGGAGGCCTTGTGGTGGGGCGCACATCCGGTCTCGGGTGTGCGCCTCGCCGCGTCTGTGTCAGGATCGCGGCTCGAACGCAGACCATTGACAGGTGAGTAGGGTTCCACGATGCGTGTGAAGGCGACTGGACTCGCCGTGCTGTCGGCGTCGGCGCTGCTCCTCACCACCGCGTGCGGCTCGGGCGCCGCCTCGGACGACAAGGCCGCGGCGCGCGCCTCCCACCCCTCCTCGACCCCGGCCACCGCCCTCCAGCGGGCGGCCCTCGCCCAGGGCGACGTGCCCGGCTACCAGGTCTCCGCCGGCACCACCGCCCGGAACCGGACCCGCCCGCGGGCCGACCGCCGCCAGTGCCAGCCGCTCGCCGACGTCATGGGCGACCGGCCGGACCCGCGGGCGCGCGAGACGGTCGACCGGGGCCTGGGCTCCCAGCGCAGACTCGGCCTCGCGGTCACGGCCACGCTCAGTACGTACGCGCGCCCCGACGCGGAGAAGCTCGTCGACGACCTGCGCGCGGCGGTCGCCGCCTGCCCCGGCTTCACGGCCGACCTGGGCGCGACGGCCTCCACGTACGCGCGCGTGAAGGCCCGGCCGTACCGGATCGGCGGCGACGAGTCGGTGAGCTGGTCGGCGTCGTCCACGCAGGTCGGCGTGGACACGCCGGTCCATGTCGTCGTGGTGCGCCAGGGCGCGACGGTCGTACGGTTCATGACGCTCAACCTCGGCGCGCCGTCCCGGGGCGGGGCGCAGGAGCTGGTGGAGGTGCCGAGGGACGTGGCGGACCGGCAGGTGGAGAAGGTGCGCCGGGTCCTGGGCTGACCCGCGGAGCCGGGGCCTCACCAGGCGGCGCTGTGCGTCCGCTCCTTGGGCAGGAGGATCCACAGCGCGATGTAGAGCAGGAACTGCGGGCCGGGCAGCAGGCACGAGAGCACGAAGATCACGCGCATCGTGGTGGCGGAGGTGCCGAAGCGCCGTGCCAGCGCGGCGCACACCCCGCCGATCACGCGTCCGTCGCGGGGGCGGGCAAGGGTGGCCATGGGGACTCCTTCGGGCTGAGGGCGGTGTCGTTCGCCTGGTGTCGTTCGCTTCTCAACCCTGCCGCCGGGAACCGGGCAAAGCGTCGGACTACGGGGCGATCCCGACCCTGGGAATCGTCGGGGTACGACCCTGAGCCACGGCGGGTACGGACAGCTCGCGCCCCAGACGCCGCCGCAGCGCGATCCGCCCGGCGGGCACCACGGCGATATGCGCCAGCGCGGCCCCGGCGGTGTTCAGCAGCAGCGCGTCCACGTCGGCGACCTGACCGGGTACGGACGTCTGCACCAGGGCGATGCCGAGGGAGACGAGCGCCGCGGCGGCGGTCGTGCGCAGGAGGGAGGCGACGGGGGAGACGTCGAGGCGCCCGCCGACGAGGGGGAACAGCACCCCGAGCGGCGCGAGCAGCAGCAGCCCCTCCCCGATCCGGCTCACCGCCTCGACCCACCCGAGCGCCAGGTCGGCGCGGATGCCGGCGAGCGGGGTGAGGTTGGGCGCGGTCACCCACATGACGTCACGGGGACGCAGGGTGAGACACGCGACGAGCGCCATGTACGCGAAAAGAAGAGCGGAGCCCGCCACGCGGAACCGGCTGGCGGTGGGGTTCCGGAAGGCGATGGGGTTGCGGTTGCCCAGGGCATGACGCTGTTGCACGAGGGCGAAGACGCGCGGGGGCGGGGGAACGGTTCCGGGGCCGGTTCGCCTCGTCTGCGGGGGCGCCCTGGGGGGTTGGGGTGGCTCGGGTGCGTGTTGCGTTCGTCTGCGGGTGGTGGGTGGCTGGTCGCGCAGTTCCCCGCGCCCCTAGGGGGTACGGGGTGCCCGGAACAGCAGGTTCAGCCGCCCGGCGCGTCCCGAGCGAACCCCGGACGCCGCCCAAGGGGCCGCAGGCCCCTCCAGGGGCGCGGGGAACTGCGCGACCAGCCCCGGCCGGTCTGCGGACGACGGGATCCGGGGGGCGGAAGCCCTGTGGGATGGGCCGTAGGCCCTTCAAGGGGCGCGGGGAACTGCGCGATCAGCCCCGGCCGGTCTGCGGACGACGGGATCCGGGGGGCGGAAGCCCTGTGGGATGGGCCGTAGGCCCTTCAAGGGGCGCGGGGAACTGCGCGACCAGCCCCCGCCGGTCTGCGGACGACAGGATCGGGGCGGAGCCCCGTGGGATGGGCCGCACGCCCCTTCAGGGGCGCGGGGAACTGCGCGGCCGGCCACTTATCACCCGCAGGCGAAAGGACCGGGAACGCGGGCCGCAGGTCAGGGCGCGGGCGGAGTCGGGGAGCGCAGGGGCTCGCCCAGGGTCGGGGTCGCGTCCGGGCGGGACTTCATCTCGCCCGTGCACGCGTACGCCCGCGCCGGATCCTCCCCCGGCCCCCCCAGCACCACCCGCCCCCCCGACGACACCGGCGCGTTCTCCGCGTACGTGCACACGATCTGCGACAGCGCGAGCGCGGGCAGGTCCTCGGGCAGCCGGCTGAGCCGCAGCGCCCCCGCCGGATCGCCCTTGCGCGCGTCCGTCACCGTCAGCGGCCCCCGGACGTCCGTCGTGTAGCCGGCCGCCTTCTCGTCCCCCGACGGCGTGACCTCCAGCTCGCCGAGCAGCGCCTGCGCGAACCGGAGCCGGTCGGCCGAGGACCGGCCCTCGGGGATCCGCACGGACCGCTCGGCCGACACCAGCTGCGCCCCGCACACCAGGTAGACCCGGACCCGCACGCCGTCGAACCGAGGGGAGGCGGGATTCTCCGGGTCCGCCGGGTTCTCGGGGTTCCCCGGCACCTCGCACGGCACCCGCGAGGGAGCGGGCCCGGCGTCCACCGGGACCGCGGTGGGCCGGATGCCGCACCCCGTGGCGGCGGCGCCGAGCGCGAGCAGGGCCAGCGCCCCGCCGAGAAGCCGCCTCACGCCTCCTCACCCCCGTCGCGCGGCAGCCGCAGCACGAACACCGCCCCGCCCTCGGGCGAGTTCGCCGCGGTGATGTCGCCCCCGTGGATGTGGGCGTTCTCCATCGCGATGGACAGGCCGAGACCGCTGCCCTCCGACCGCGGCCGGGACGCGCTCGCCTTGTAGAAGCGGTCGAACACGTGCGGCAGCACCTCCTCCGGGATGCCGGGCCCGTGGTCCCGTACCGCGATCACCAGTTCCTCGCCCTCCACCCGTACCGACACCCGCACCGGGGAGCCGCCGTGCTTGAGCGCGTTCCCGATCAGGTTGGCCAGGATCACGTCCAGGCGGCGCGGGTCGAGGCGCGCCATGATGCCGCGTTCGGCGTCCAGGTCCACCGCGTCCAGCCACGCGCGCGCGTCGATGCACGCGGTGATCTGGTCGGCGATGTCCACGGTGTCGAGGACGAGCCTGGCCGTACCGGCGTCGAAGCGCGTGACCTCCATCAGGTTCTCGACCAGGACGTTGAGCCGGCGCGTCTCGGAGACCACCAGCTGCACGGCGGGCGCGATCATCGGGTCGAGGCTGTCCGCCTCGTCCTCCAGGACCTCGGTGACGGCCGTCAGCGCGGTCAGCGGCGTCCGCAGCTCGTGCGACATGTCCGCGACGAACCGCCGGCTCGCCTCCTCCCGCGCGCTCATGTCGCTGACCTTCTTCTCCAGGCTCTCGGCCGTCTTGTTGAACGTCCGCGACAGATCGGCCAGTTCGTCCGTGCCCGAGACCCGCAGCCGGGTGTCGAGCTTGCCCTCGCCGAGCTGGCGGGCCGCGTCGCCGAGCCGCTGCACCGGCCGCAGCACGGTCGTCGCCGCGGCCTGCGCGAGCAGCGCGGAGCCGAGCAGCGCGAGCCCGGTGGCGATGCCGAGCGACCAGGCCAGCGAGTTGAGGTCCTGCCGCTCCTGGTCGAGCGAGGCGAGCATGTACCCGGTCGCGCCGCCCCCGATGATCTTCGTCCCGCCGACCAGGTACGGCTTCCCGCGCAGGGTCCTGCGCTGCCAGAACAGGTGGTACGGATAGGAGTTGCTGTCGGTGACCTTCAGCTTCTTGCCCACCGCCTCCTGGAGCGAGGCCGGCACGTCGTCGAGGGTGAAGCGGTCCACGTCGGACGCCCCCACGATCGGCTTGCCCGGGTCGCGCTGGTCCACCAGGAGCACCTGGTAGCCGGAGCTGACGTGGTAGCCGGAGCGGCTGCTCGCCGCCATCTGCTGGGCGGTCGTCTGCAGGTCGTGGGCGGTGGGCCGCAGCGGCAGCGAGGCCGCCCGGTTCTGCATCTCCTGCCGGAAGTCGCCGAGCGCCGCGTCCTGGGTCCGGACGAGCACGGCCTCCCGGTTGAGCCAGTACGCGATCCCCGACGCGGAGACGGCGGCGGTCAGCGCGACGAGCGCGAACACGACGACCAGACGCAGGCGCAGGCTGGTCCAGCGGAGACCGGCGAGTATCGCCTTCTTCACGTTCCGAATCGCTGCTTTCTTGGGTTCGACCGCGCAGGCGGGGTCAGGACGGGGTGTCGAGGCGGTAGCCCACCCCGCGCACCGTGCGGATCAGCGTGGGCGACGACGGTACGTCCTCGACCTTGGCCCGCAGCCGCTGGACGCACGCGTCGACCAGCCGGGAGTCGCCCAGGTAGTCGTGCTCCCACACCAGCCGCAGCAGCTGCTGGCGGGAGAGCGCCTGCCCGGGGCGGCGGCTCAGCTCGAGCAGCAGCCGCAGCTCGGTGGGGGTGAGTTGCAGGTCCTCGCCGTTCTTGGTGACCGTCATCGCGGCCCGGTCGATCACCACGTTGCCGAAGGTCGCCGAGTCGGTGGCCTCGCGCTCGCCGCGCCGCAGCACCGCCCGGATCCGGGCGTCCAGCACCCGCCCCTGGACCGGCTTGACCACGTAGTCGTCGGCGCCGGACTCCAGGCCGACGACCACGTCGATGTCGTCGCTGCGCGCGGTCAGCAGAATGATCGGCAGCTGGTCGGTGCGCCGGATACGGCGGCACACCTCGAAGCCGTCGATCCCGGGCAGCATGACGTCCAGCACGACCAGATCCGGCCGCTGCTCACGGAGCAGCTTCAGGCCGTCCTCTCCCGTCGCCGCGGTGGCCACACGGTGGCCCTGGCGGGACAGGGAGAGTTCGAGCGCCGTGCGGATGGCGTCGTCGTCCTCGATCAGCAACAGGAAAGGCACGGAGGTCATTCTGGCCCATGGGGGAGCGGAGTTCGACCTTCCGTGGACATCGCCCCCTTTCCCCCACGCCCGGCCCGCTGTGACAGGCCTGTGACAGTCGTCGGACACCGCGATGAAACTGGCCCGGCAGAGTCTTCCTCGTACCGACCGGAACAAGACTCCACCGACGGGGGGCGCGAGATGAACGCACTGCACAGCACCACCTCAAGCGCAGTTGTCACGCGTCTCCACGACGTCGTGCGGAGCGAGAAGTCCGGTGCCGTGAGCGGACGGGGGTGCGCTCGCGGCACCGGGCGTCAGCACCAGTCGTACATGACGGTGCTCGACGCGGTGCCGACCTCGCCCTTCAGGGGCGCGGGGACCGGCGGGGATGCGGCGTACGGGGAGGCCACGGGGGAGCGTTCCGCCTCCGAGGCCGAGTTCACGGCCTATGTGCAGGAGCGCCGGGCCTCCCTGTACGCCACCGCCTACCACCTGACCGGAGACCGGTTCGAGGCCGAGGACCTGCTGCAGAGCGCGCTGTTCTCGACCTACCGGGCCTGGGACCGGATCAGCGACAAGGCCGCGGTCGGGGGCTACCTCCGCCGCACCATGACGAACCTCCACATCAGCGCGTGGCGCCGCCGCAAGCTGAACGAGTACCCGACCGAGGAGCTGCCGGAGACGGCGGGCGACACGGACGCGATGCGCGGTACGGAGCTGCGCGCGGTGCTCTGGCAGGCGCTGGCACGCCTGCCCGAACTCCAGCGCACGATGCTGGTCCTGCGGTACTACGAGGGCCGCACCGACCCGGAGATCGCGGACATCCTCGACATCAGTGTCGGCACGGTGAAGTCCAGCATCTGGCGGTCGCTCCGCCGGCTGCGCGAGGACGACGTCCTCGCCTTCGGCCGTGACGAGGAGGAGTCCTTCGGCGAGCTGGTGGCCTGAAGGTCTGGCCCGGCGGTGGCAGCCGCCGGAGTACGGGGAGCAGGGGGGAGCGTACGGGGGCCGGCGCCTCGGGGGATGCGTCGGGCGTACGGGTAACGGGGGAAACAGGCGGGACCGAAGGGCCGGGGGGCCCTTTCGGTCCCGCTTTCCCGTTGGCCCGGGCCTCTCCTCGGGAAGCGCCTCGGGGCGGTCCGCCCGGGGGACCGGGCCGGGGTCGCCCGCGGTGCGATCAGACCCCCGTGGTGCCCGTGGTGCGATCAGACCCCCGTGGTGCCCGCGGTGCGATCAGACCCCCGCGGTGCCCGCGGTGCGATCAGACCCCCGCGGTGCCCGCGGTGCGATCAGACCCCCGCGGTGCCCGCGGTGCGATCAGACCCCCGCGGTGGGCGCCGCCGCGACCACGGACCCCGCCGCCGCCTCGCACAGCCCCGCCGCCGCGGACACCCGGCCCAGCGCCTCCTGCTTGCCGCAGGGGTGCGCCCCCAGCGCGGCCTGCCGCGCCACGATGCCCCGCTCGGCCCGCATCAGCCGCCACCCGCGCCGCAGCAGCATCGGCACGGACTTCCGCCCCTCCTTGAGGTCGCGCAGGAGCCGGCGCCGGAACGTGGTCGAGGGCCGCCCGCGCAGACACAGCGCGTCGGCGAGCACACCGTGCTCCCGCAGGCGCGTCACGATGTCCGCCGCGAAGATCCCTTCCGCGACGAACAACTGCGCGCCGTCGGTGGCGAACAGCGTCGTCCCGGTCCGCGAGCTGGTCGCGATGTCGTACTCCGGCACGGCCGTGCGTCCCGTACGGCACAGCTCGACGACGGCCGCCACGGCCGCGTCCGCGTCCCAGGACGCGGGGGAGTCCCAGTCGATGTCCGAGGAGCCCGGCACGCGCGGCAGGGTCGGGTCGTCGGCCTCCTTGTAGAAGTCGTCCAGGCGCAGCACGGGAAGACCCGTGCGGGCGGCGAGAGAGGACTTTCCGGAACCGGAGGGGCCCGTGAGGAGAACGACGCGGGTCGCGATGGCGTGTGCGGTCACGGGACACCAGTCTGAGGCATCCACCCGGGAGGTGGACCCCCCGGGGAGCCCGTTGGTATCGAGCATCACACCTCGACTACGCTGCGTACGCGAAGCGACACGTAGTGGTGACGTACGAGAGTGGGACGACATGGCACGAAACACCGCCGGCGGGGCCCGACGCGGCCGTGTGCTGCTGCGGGCCGGACTCACCGCGACCGCCGCGGGTGCGGCGCTGGCCGGGACCGCGGGCGCGGCCCAGGCGCTCACGGAACCGACGGAGACGGTCGGGCGGACCGTGGCGAACCCCGGCGCGGAGGTCGACGGCACGACCCGTTCGGTGTCGGGCGACCTGTCGGCGGGGGTGACCAACGCGCTCGCCCCGGCGAAGACGCTCAGCCTCAACCCGTTCGCCAGGACGTCGGTGGACCCGCTGGACAACGCGGTGGGCACCGAGATCGCGGACTTCAAGCCGATCTCCACGGCGATGGCCACGGGACCGCTGCACGAGAGCGGCGCGCTCAAGGACTACCCGGTGGTGGGCACCGCCACGAAGCTGCTCCCGGGCTGAGAGCCTGTCGCCGTGCGGTGAGCGTGCGTGCCGGGCGTCGGGGCGCAGCCGGGGGTGCAAAGACAGGCTCTGTGCCGGAACATGCCGAACGGCGCCACGGGTGGGGGCCCGGGGCGCCGTTCGGGGTTCGCGTCCCCCGTGGGTGCGCGGCTAGTAGGCCGAGCCCGAAGCCCCCAGTGACCCGGTCGGGTGCCACACGGTCTTGGTCTCCAGGAAGGCGGTCAGCCGGTGCGTACCGGGGTCGGCGGACCAGTCCGCGGTGGCCGGGCGCAGGACGCGCTTGAGGTTGTCCGCGGCGGCGACCTCCAGGTCGCGGGCGAGCTCCGTGCCCGCACCCGTGAGGTCGATCGCGTTCACGTCCTGGTGCGCGGCCAGCGGCGGCGCGAGCTCGGCCGTCCTGCCCGACAGGATGTTGACGACCCCGCCCGGCACGTCGGAGGTGGCGAGCACCTCGCCCAGCGACAGCGCCGGCAGCGGCGCGGTCTCGCTCGCGATCACCACGGCCGTGTTACCGGTCGCGATCACCGGGGCGATCACCGACACCAGGCCCAGGAACGACGACTCCTGGGGCGCGACGACGGTCACGACCCCGGTCGGCTCCGGCGTGGAGAGGTTGAAGTACGGACCCGCGACCGGGTTCGCGCCGCCCACGATCTGGCCGATCTTGTCGGTCCACCCGGCGTACCAGACCCACCGGTCGATGGCCGCGTCGACGACGGCCGCGGCCTTGGACTTCGACAGCCCCTCCGCCTCGGCGACCTCGCGGACGAACTGCTCCTTGCGGCCCTCCAGCATCTCGGCGACGCGGTAGAGGACCTGGCCGCGGTTGTACGCGGTCGCGCCCGACCAGGCGCCGAAGGCCTTGCGGGCGGCGACGACGGCGTCACGGGCGTCCTTGCGGGAGGACAGGGGCGCGTTCGCCAGCCAATTGCCCTTTGCGTCGCTCACCTCGTACACCCGGCCGCTCTCGGAACGCGGGAACTTCCCGCCCACGTACAGCTTGTAGGTCTTGAAGACTCCGAGACGCGTCGGCTCGGACTTGTCGGCCGGCTTCTCCGCCGGCTTCACGGACGACTTCTCAGCCGACTTCTCAGACATCGAGGTAACCCTCCAGACCGTGCCGGCCGCCCTCGCGGCCGAAGCCCGACTCCTTGTAGCCGCCGAAGGGCGAGGTCGGGTCGAACTTGTTGAACGTGTTGGCCCACACGACCCCGGCCCGGAGCTTGTTCGCGACCGCGAGGATGCGCGAGCCCTTCTCCGTCCAGATGCCGGCCGACAGCCCGTACTGGCTGTTGTTGGCCTTGGCGACGGCCTCGTCCGGCGTACGGAACGACAGCACCGACAGGACCGGGCCGAAGATCTCGTCGCGGGCGATGGTGTGCGCCTGGGTGACGTTGGTGAAGAGGGTCGGCGCGAACCAGTAGCCGTTCTCGGGCAGCTCACACGCCGGGGACCAGCGCTCGGCGCCCTCGGCCTCGCCGGTGTCGGCGAGCGCGGTGATCCGGGCCAGCTGCTCGGCGGAGTTGATGGCGCCGATGTCGGTGTTCTTGTCCAGCGGGTCGCCGAGGCGCAGCGTGGACAGCCGGCGCTTGAGCGTGTCGAGGAGCTCGTCCTGGATCGACTCCTGGACCAGCAGGCGCGAGCCCGCGCAGCAGACCTGGCCCTGGTTGAAGAAGATGCCGGTGACGATGCCCTCGACGGCCTGGTCGATGGGGGCGTCGTCGAAGACGATGTTGGCGCCCTTGCCGCCCAGCTCCAGGGTGACCTTCTTGTCGGTGCCCGCCACGGACCGGGCGATGGCCTTGCCGACGGCGGTCGAGCCGGTGAAGGCGACCTTGTCGACGTCCCGGTGCTCCACGAGGGCCGCGCCCGCGTCGCCGTATCCGGTGAGGATGTTGACGACGCCCCGGGGCAGACCCGCCTGGCGGCAGATGTCCGCGAAGAACAGCGCGCTCAGCGGGGTCGTCTCGGCGGGCTTGAGGACGACCGTGTTACCGGTCGCGAGCGCCGGGGCGATCTTCCAGGCCAGCATCAGGAGCGGGAAGTTCCACGGGATGACCTGACCCGCGACGCCGAGCGGCCTCGGGTTCGGGCCGTAGCCGGCGTGGTCGAGCTTGTCGGCCCAGCCCGCGTAGTAGAAGAAGTGCGCGGCGACCAGCGGGAGGTCCGCGTCGCGGGTCTCCTTGATCGGCTTGCCGTTGTCCAGGGTCTCCAGGACGGCCAGCTCGCGGCTGCGCTCCTGGATGATCCGGGCGATGCGGAACAGGTACTTGGCGCGCTCGCGGCCGGGCAGCGCCGACCACTTCTCGAACGCCCGGCGGGCGGCCTTCACGGCCCGGTCCACGTCCGCCTCGCCCGCCTGGGCGACCTCGGAGAGGACCTCCTCGGAGCTGGGCGAGACGGTCTTGAAGACCTTGCCGTCGGCCGCGTCGACGAACTCACCGTCGATGAACAGGCCGTACGAGGGCGCGATGTCGACGACGGAACGCGACTCGGGGGCGGGGGCGTACTCAAAAGGAGATGGCTTCTTCATGTCCATGGTCTCAGTCCACCGTCACGTAGTCGGGGCCGGAGTAACGGCCGGTCGCCAGCTTCTGACGCTGCATCAGCAGGTCGTTGAGCAGCGAGGAGGCGCCGAAGCGGAACCAGTGGTTGTCCAGCCAGTCCTCGCCCACGGTCTCGTTGACCAGGACCAGGAACTTGATGGCGTCCTTGGTCGAGCGGATGCCGCCGGCGGGCTTCACGCCGACCTGGACACCGGTCTGGGCGCGGTAGTCGCGCACGGCCTCGAGCAGCACCAGGGTGTTGGCGGGCGTCGCGTTCACCGCGACCTTGCCGGTCGACGTCTTGATGAAGTCGGCGCCGCCCATCATGCCGAGCCAGGAGGCGCGGCGGATGTTGTCGTACGTGGAGAGCTCGCCGGTCTCGAAGATGACCTTGAGGCGGGCCTTGTCACCGCACTCGGCCTTCACGGCCGCGATCTCCTCGTACACCTTCAGGTAGTGCCCGGCCAGGAACGCGCCCCGGTCGATCACCATGTCGATCTCGTCGGCGCCGGCGGCGACCGCGTCGCGGACGTCCGCGAGCTTGACCGGGAGGGCGGCGCGGCCCGCGGGGAAGGCCGTGGCGACGGACGCGACCAGCACGCCCGACCCCTTCAGGGTCTCCTTGGCGGTGGCCACCATGTCGGGGTAGACGCAGACGGCCGCGGTGGCCGGGGTGGTGCGGTCGAGGGGGTCGGGGTGGACGGCCTTGGCGGCGAGCGCCCGGACCTTGCCCGGGGTGTCCGCGCCTTCGAGCGTCGTCAGGTCGATCATGGAGATGGCCAGGTCGATGGCGTACGCCTTGGCCGTCGTCTTGATCGAACGGGTGCCGAGGGACGCGGCGCGCGCTTCCAGGCCCACCGGATCGATGCCGGGGAGCCCGTGGAGGAAGCGGCGCAGTGCCGCGTCCGACGCGGTCGCGTCGGCAAGGGCAGCTGCTGGTGCATTGGTGGGCATGGTCACCAGATGAGCATATCTACGCGCGTAGCGTCCTGTACAGCCCCGCTGACCAGGGCCGCTTCGGAACGCGCAGTTCCGTTCCCTGTCACGCCGCTGTGACAGGGAGCGGACAGCTCCGGAGAACAAGATCCTTAAGTTTGTTCACGCAGCCCGCCGAAACCTCCAACGGCCCCACTCCGAACGAGAACACAGCGGCATGCGGCTCTTCCCTCTTCCACCACTTGTCTCCTTGGGAGTCGTCATGCGTCACGCCCTCCGTACCGCCCTCGCCACCGCGGTCGTCGCCGGTGTCGCCCTCACGCCGGTCCTCACCGCGACCACCGCGCTGGCGGCGCCGTCCGTCTCCAAGACGTCCACCGCCAAGAACGACCGCTACTCCGGTGCGCCGGTCTACATCGGCAAGGGGTACGTCGCGGTGCTGCGCAACCACACCGCCGACGGCGGCCCCGAGGCATGGATCCGTGTGGTCGGCCCGGACTGGAAGCCCGGCGACAACTACATGTTCCGCGTCATGGACAGGCTGGACCGCACCAGGACCAGCACCGTCGTCGACGGGATCCACCTGCGCCTGAACCGCGTCGGCGGCGAGCTGCCGGAGCTGGTCGTCTCCGGCGCGGGCAGCACCAACCGCACGGTCTACTTCCCCGAGCGCGTGAACGACGCCCCGGCGCCGGCGCCGGCCGAGACCGTCCGTACGGTCGCGCTCAAGGGCGGTCTGACCGCCCGGGTCCACCACCGCGGCGAGCAGCACCGGTACTACACGGCGACCGTGCTCAAGGGCACCAAGGTGCTCGGCGAGCTGAAGGCGGGCGGGGGCTACCCGTCCAAGGACATCAAGGTCTTCGCGGGGGTCCGGGTCACCCTCACCGCGGGCGGTTCCGTCGTCTCCGACCTGGCGGGCCCCTACGGCGGCCAGGGCGAGAGCACCGACACGGGCCGGCTCGTCCGTACCCAGGCCCTCCTCGGCGGGCTGAAGGGCAAGGTCTACGCCCACGGCGAGGGCAAGCACGTGTACTACACGGCCCACATCCTGGAGAAGGACGGCAACCAGCTCGGTGTGCTGACGGCGGGCTACGGCCGGGCCGTGACGGACCAGAAGGTCTACAAGGAGGTCTGGGTCCGGGTGATCCTGGACTCGCGCTCCAAGCTCACCTCGGTGGATGTCGACCCGGGCGGCTCCGGCAAGGGCGGGACCGGCAAGGGCGGGACCGGCACGGGTGCCCCGATGCCCGCGGCCGCCCCCGCTCCCGCTGCCCAGACCGGTGCCACCGGCGTCCAGGTCGTGCCCAAGGGCGCGGTCGCGGCCGGCGCCGAGATCGAGGGCGGCGGCAAGGACGACAACACCGTGCTGGTCGCCGGGGGTGCGGGTCTCGCCTCGGTCGGCGCGGCCGGGCTCGGGTTCGTGGCGCTGCGCCGCCGGGCGGACGCGCGCGGCTGACGGCGTGGGGTCCGCCACCCGTCGGGGGTGCCGCCACTTCGGTGGCGGCACCCCCGTGCGCGTGTTCCGGGACCGCCCGGCGGGCGCGTCCGTGCCCTCTCTCGGCCCCGCTCGAACACGTAGTGCACAATCGGCCCCATGACGAGCCCCACGCCGCCCGCCGAGCCCACCTACGCCGACCGCGTCTACCGCTCACCCGGCGGTATCGCCGGAGGCGTGCTGCTGCTCGCGCTCGGGCTCTGGCTGGCCGGGGACGCGATCGTGCGGGGGCACGGGAGCGCGCCCTGGCTGGCCCTGGCCGGGCTGCTGTGCGGGGTGCCGCTGGTCTTCGCGTTCACCGTGCGCCCGGCCGTGTTCGCGGGCGACGACCGGCTGCGGGTGCGCAACCCGTTCCGGACCGTGACGCTGCCGTGGGCCGCCGTCGCGGACGTACGGGCCGGGTACTCCAGCGAGGTGTTCGACCAGGACGGTACGAAGTACCAGCTGTGGTCGGTTCCCGTGTCGCTGCGCCGGCGCAAGCGGGCCAATCGGGCGCAGGTGCGGAGTGCGGCGACGGACCCGTACGGGCGTACGTCCGCCACCGCCGGTGCCGACGAGGCGTCCCGGCTCGCGCCCGCGGACCGGACGATCCGGGAGCTGCGGGAGCTGGCCGAGCGGAACTCCGGGCGGGAGGGGGCGCAGGGCGGGGTGAGCGTGCGCTGGGCGTACGAGGTCATCGCGCCCGCCGTCGCCGGGGCCGTGGTGCTGGCGGTGCTGCTCGCCGTGGGGTGAGGTGTTTTCGGGGGAGCGGTGGGGTGGGGTGAGGTGGGGGCGCCGTTCTGGTGCGGGCCGTCGTTCGGGTGCGGGTGGTGGGTGGCTGGTCGCGCAGTTCCCCGCGCCCCTGGGGGGTGGGGGTGCCGTCGTTCTTGAGCCGCGGGCCGTCCTGGGCTGATCGCGCAGTTCCTCGCGCCCCTGGGGGGTGGGGGTGCCGTCGTTCTTGAGTCGCGGGTCGATCTGGGCTTGTCACGGTGGGCCCGGCCACACCAGCAGCATGTAGGAGCCCAGCCAGGCCGAGGACAGGGCCGCTCCGCCCAGGACCAGTAGCGTCACATGGCGGCGGGCCCTGGCCAGGGACACCGCCAGGGGGAGCAGCAGCGGGAAGCCGGGGAGCAGGAAGCGGGCCCGGGGGAAGTAGACGCCGCCGCTGCCCAGGACCACCAGGAGCAGCACCGCCGAGAACGTCAGCAGCGCCACCGGCTGGCGGTCCGCCACGCTCAGCAGGAACAGGGCGCCCGCCAGGATCAGGACCAGCGAGACCACCACCAGGAACAGCGCGGGCGAGCGGTCGTACACCAGCAGGGTGCGCAGCTCGCGCAGGGTGTCCGCGCCGCCGTCCCACTCGTTCGTCCACAGCCGCTGGACCGCGAAGTAGCCGTCCCAGCGGCCCAGCCGCACCCCGACCCAGGCGACGAACCCGAACCAGCCCAGCGGAGCGAGGAGCGCCCCCGTCACCGGGCCCCGCGCGGGGGCGCCGCGTCCGACGCCGACCAGGGCCGCCACCACCACGGCCGCCGCGACCGCGATCCCGGTGGGCCGGGTCAGTCCCGCGAGCCCCGCCAGCGCCCCGGCCGCCACCCAGCGCCCCGTCAGGACGCAGTACAGCGACCACGCGGCGAGCGCCGTGAAGAGCGATTCGGTGTAGCCCATCCACTGCACGACGGCCACCGGCAGCGCGCCCCACAGGACGGTCAGGACGGTGCCCGCGCGCCGGCCGTACAGCCGGTCGCCGACCGCGAAGATCCCCCAGGCCGCCGCCGACGAGCAGAACACCGCCACCGCCACCCCCACGCTCGCGCGCGAGCCGGGCGTCACGGCCGCGACCGCCTTGACCACGGCCGGATAGAGCGGGAAGAACGCCAGGTCGTTGTGGTAGAGCCGGGTGCCGAGCTCCCGGTCGTAGCCGTGGTCGGCGATGCCGAGGTACCAGTGCGAGTCCCACGAGGTGGCCAGCGTCGGCCACACCCCGTGGTGCTGGAGGTGCGCCCAGCGGGCGAGGACCGCGAGGCCGAGCAGCCGTACCGCGAGATGGCCCAGGAGCGCGGGCGCGGCCCGGGCGAGCGCGGCCCGCAGCGTGGCGGGGAGGAGACGGATGCCGTCCCCGCCGCCCTGCCCCCGGGGGCTGCGGGCTGCGGGGACGGCACGGCCCGTACGGCTGCGCGTAGGGGCCGCCGGGGAGACGGTCGGGGGCACGGCGGTGCTCCTGGGCTCGGCGGGCGGTTCCGGGCCACCCTTTCTCGGATGATCCGGAAAAGGCCGGGAGCGCTGCGCCGGACGCCGTACGGGATTCACTCGTACGGGGCCCTCGGGCGGGGCGAGGACGGTCGCGCCCGCCCGAGGGAGCCGTGGCCCCGCGCCCGCCGGGAGGACGGCGCGCGGGGGATCGCCGGGTCGCTCAGATGCCGGCCGCTGCCGCCAGGTCCCGCTTGATGCCCGCCAGGAGCTCCGTCGCCTTCGCGCGGGCCTCGCCCAGCGCCTCGGCGGACGCCACCGGGACCACGACCTCCAGGTAGCACTTGAGCTTCGGCTCGGTGCCGCTGGGACGGACGATCACCCGGGCGCCTTCGAGGTAGTAGCGCAGACCGTCGGTCGGCGGCAGCTCCTCGGTGCCCTCGGTGAGGTCCTCGGCCCGGGTGACCGCGAGTCCCGCCAGCGACGTCGGCGGGTTCTCGCGCAGGCGCCGCATCGCGTCGGAGATGACCGACAGGTCCTCCACCCGCACCGACAGCTGGTCGGTGGCGTGCAGCCCGTGCCGGACGGCCAGGTCGTCCAGGAGGTCCTGGAGCGTGCGGCCCTGTTCCTTCAGGACGGACGCGAGCTCCGCGACGAGCAGGGCGGCGGTGATGCCGTCCTTGTCGCGTACGCCCTCGGGGTCGACGCAGTAGCCGAGCGCCTCCTCGTAGCCGTACCGCAGGTCCTCCACGCGGGCGATCCACTTGAAGCCGGTCAGCGTCTCCTCGTACCCGAGACCGGCCGCCTCGGCGATCCGGCCGAGCAGCGAGGACGAGACGATCGACTCGGCGAAGACGCCGCTCACGCCCCGGTCCACCAGGTGCTGGGCGAGCAGCGAGCCGACCTCGTCGCCGCGCAGCATCCGCCAGCCGCCCTCCACCGACGCGTCCGGCACGGCGACCGCGCAGCGGTCCGCGTCCGGGTCGTTGGCGATGACGATGTCGGGGTTCACCGCGCGGGCCGCCTCGAAGGCGAGGTCCATCGCGCCCGGCTCCTCCGGGTTGGGGAACGCCACCGTCGGGAACGCCGGGTCCGGGTCCGCCTGCTCGGCCACCAGCGCCGGCGGCGGGAAGCCCGCCCGGGCGAAGGCCGCCGTCAGGACGTCCTTGCCGACGCCGTGCATGGCCGTGTAGACGACGCGGGCGGTGCGCGGGGACCCGGGGGTCAGGACCGCGTCCGTACGCGCCAGATAGGCCTCCAGGACCTCCTCGCCCAGCGTCTCCCAGCCTTCCTCGGGCCGGGGGACGTCGTTCAGCGAGGCGACCGCCGCGATCTCGGCGGCGATCTCCGCGTCGGCGGGCGGCACGATCTGCGAGCCGTCGCCGAGGTAGACCTTGTAGCCGTTGTCGCGCGGCGGGTTGTGGCTGGCGGTGACCTCGACGCCGGCGACGGCGCCCAGGTGCCTTATCGCGTACGCGAGGACGGGCGTCGGCAGCGGGCGCGGCAGCACGACCGCCTTCAGGCCGGCGCCGGTCATCACGGCGGCCGTGTCGCGCGCGAAGTCGGCGGACTTGTAGCGCGCGTCGTAGCCGACGACGACCAGGCCGTCGCCCTGCCCCTTCGCCTTGAGGTACGCGGCGAGCCCGGCGGCCGCGCGGATGACCACCGAGCGGTTCATCCGCATCGGCCCGGCGCCCAGCTCGCCGCGGAGCCCGGCGGTGCCGAACTGGAGCGTGCCGCCGAACCGGACGGCCAGCTCGTCGAGCTCCTCGTTGTCGATGAGCTTGGCCAGCTCCTCGCGCGTCTCGCCGTCCGGGTCCTCGGCCAGCCAGGCCTTGGCCCGCGCGATCAGGTCCTGCGTCACGTCGACATCCCTTTCGGTACGGATCAGGGTCAGATGCGGTCGAGTACCCGGGTCAGCAGCGAACCCATGCGCGCCGCCGAGTCACGGCCGGCCTGGAGCACCTCTTCGTGGTTGAGGGGCTCGCCGCTCAGGCCCGCGGCCAGGTTGGTGACGAGCGAGATGCCCAGCACCTCGGCGCCCGCCTCACGGGCCGCGATGGCCTCCAGGACGGTCGACATGCCGACGAGGTCGCCGCCGAGCACACGGACCATGTTGATCTCGGCCGGGGTCTCGTAGTGCGGCCCGGGGAACTGGACGTACACGCCCTCTTCCAGCGACGGGTCGACCTCCTTGCACAGCGCGCGCAGCCGCGGCGAGTACAGGTCGGTCAGGTCCACGAAGTTGGCGCCGATGATCGGGGAGGCGGCCGTCAGGTTGAGGTGGTCGCTGATCAGGACGGGCTGGCCCGGGCGCATGCCCTCGCGCAGACCGCCGCAGCCGTTGGTGAGCACCACGGTCTTGCAGCCGGCGGCGACGGCGGTACGCACGCCGTGCGCGACGGCGGCGACGCCGCGGCCCTCGTAGTAGTGCGTACGGCCCAGGAAGACCAGGGCGCGCTTCTCGCCGATCCGGTACGAGCGGATCTTGCCGCCGTGGCCCTCGACGGCGGGCGCCGGGAAGCCGGGCAGCTCGGTGACCGGGAACTCGGCCTCGGGCTCGCCGAGCGCGTCCGCGGCCGGGGCCCAGCCGGAGCCCATCACCAGGGCGACGTCGTGGGTCTCGGCGCCGGTGAGCTCGCGCAGGCGCGCGGCGGCGGCGTCGGCGGCGGCCTGGGGGTCGCCCTGGATGTTGTCCGGAATAACAGATGCGTTCACGACGACGAGGGTAACCGCTGGAGTCCTACGCGCGTAGATGACTGGCGGCACAAGGGGGCGATCGTTGTCTTGTCGTTTCCCACGAGGGGGCCCTGGCGGGGCCGGCGAGGCACTGTGGCCCGGCGCTCGCGTGCGGCCCGCGCGGTTCCCTGCGCCCCTTTCGACCCGGTGTTCGTCTGCGGCCCGTGGTGGGTCGCTGGCGCAGTTCCCCGCGCCCCTTTTGGCTCGGTGTTCGTGTGCGGGCCGTGGTGGGTCGCTGGCGCAGTTCCCCGCGCCCCTGAAACCCGCGTTCGTGTGCGGGCCGTGGTGGGTTGCTCGCGCAGTTCCCCGCGCCCCTGAAACCCGCGTTCGTGTGCGGACCGTGGTGGGTCGCTCGCGCAGTTCCCCGCGCCCCTGGGGGGCCGTGGCTGAGCCGGATTCTCCGGGTGCTGGGGACCCCCTAGGGGCGCGGGGAACTGCGCGATCAGCCCCCCACCGGCCCGCAGAGAACGAACTCCCTAGGGGCGCGGGGAACTGCGCGACCAGCCCTCCACCGGGCCGCAGGCGACGGACTACCTAGGGGCGCGGGGAACTGCGCGATCAGCCCTCCACCGGCCCGCAGGCGACGGACTACCTGGGGGCGCGGGGAACTGCGCGACCAGGCCCCACCGGGTCGCAGGCAGGGGACTGCCGAAAGGGGCGCGGGGAACTGCGCGGGCAGCCGTCACCCCGCCCAAGCGTCAGCAGGGCCGCTTGCGCAGCTCCATCACGTAGTCGTGGGGCGCCCCGGCGGACTCCGCCGCGTCGGCCAGCTCGCCCAGGTAGCGCGCGGAGGGCAGACCCCCCTCGTAGGCGTTCAGGACGTAGATCCACGCCGGCTCCTCCCCGTCGAGGGTGTCCACGCGGACCCGCATGCGCCGGTAGATGTCCAGCCCGACACCCTCCCAGCGGTCCAGGGAGTCCTCGTCCAGCGACGCGATGTCGTACAGCGCGACGAACACCTGGGAGCGCGGCGCCTCCACGATCGTGGCCAGCGCCCCCTCCCACCCCATCTGCTCCCCGCCGAACGTCAGCCGCCAGCCGTTGAGCCAGCCCGTGCCGCGCAGCGGTGAGTGCGGTGCGCGGCGCGTCATCAGCCGCGGATCCATGTTGCCGGCGTACGCGGCGTAGAGCGACATGGTGTCGAGGGTACGACAGCGGCCCGCGGGCGCCCGCGTGAAAAGGGCACACACGTGTGACAGCCGTATGGCGCCCCGGGGGCGAAGCATCTTGAAGCGTGCGGGACAATGAGCTACGTACTGCATTTCCTCAATGCGAGGCGGACTTTTTCGTGACCCGGATCGTGATCATCGGTGGCGGACCCGGCGGATACGAGGCGGCCCTGGTGGGCGCCCAACTCGGCGCGGAGGTGACCGTCGTCGACTGCGACGGTCTGGGCGGGGCGTCGGTGCTCACCGACTGCGTACCGTCGAAGACTCTGATCGCGACGGCCGAGGTGATGACCACCTTCGACTCTTCGTACGAGGAGTTGGGCATCCTGGTCGCCGACGACACCCCGCCCGAGGAGCAGTCCGCCCGTGTGGTCGGCGTGGACCTCGGCAAGGTCAACCGACGGGTCAAGCGCCTCGCGCTCGCCCAGTCGCACGACATCACCGCCTCCGTCACCCGGGCCGGCGCCCGGGTGCTGCGCGGGCGCGGCAAGCTCGGCGGCCCGCAGGGCATCGACGGCACCCGGGACGTCATCGTCACGGCCGCCGACGGCAGCGAGGAGATCCTCACCGCCGACGCCGTGCTCATCGCCACCGGCGGCCACCCGCGCGAGATCCCGGACGCGCTGCCGGACGGCGAGCGCATCCTGAACTGGACCCAGGTCTACGACCTGGACGAGCTGCCCGAAGAGCTGATCGTGGTCGGCTCCGGTGTGACCGGCGCCGAGTTCGCCGGCGCGTACCAGGCGCTGGGCTCCAAGGTCACCCTCGTCTCCTCCCGCGACCGGGTGCTGCCGGGCGAGGACCCGGACGCGGCGGCCGTCCTGGAGGACGTCTTCCGGCGCCGCGGCATGAACGTCATCTCCCGCTCGCGCGCCCAGTCCGCCAAGCGCGTCGGCGACCGGGTCGAGGTCACGCTCTCGGACGGCCGCGTCATCAGCGGTACGCACTGCCTGATGGCGGTCGGCGCGATCCCCAACACCGCCGGGATGAACCTGGAGGAGTCCGGGGTCAAGCTCCTGGAGTCCGGTCACATCTGGACCGACAAGGTCTCGCGCACCTCCTCGCCGGGCGTCTACGCGGCCGGCGACGTCACCGGGATCTTCGCGCTCGCCTCGGTGGCGGCCATGCAGGGCCGGATCGCGATGTACCACTTCCTCGGCGACGCGGTGGCCCCGCTGGACCTCAAGACGGTCTCCTCGAACGTCTTCACCGACCCGGAGATCGCCACCGTCGGTTACACGCAGGCCGACGTGGACGCGGGCAAGATCGACGCGCGCGGCGTCAAGCTGCCGCTGCTGCGCAACCCGCGCGCCAAGATGCAGGGCATCCGGGACGGCTTCGTGAAGATCTTCTGCCGGCCGGGCACCGGGATCGTGGTCGGCGGCGTGGTCGTCGCGCCGCGCGCCTCGGAGCTGATCCACCCCATCTCGATCGCGGTCGACAACAACCTGACCGTGGAGCAGATCGCGAAGGCGTTCACGGTCTATCCGTCCCTGTCGGGTTCGATCGCCGAGGTGGCGCGTCAGCTGCACTCGCGCAAGAGGGCGGGCGAGGCGTAACCGGGGCGCCCGGCGGCGCGGCGGCGTGGGACAAGGCGCCCGGGAGGGCGCCTATACCACTTCAGGGACACCTCTGTGCACACCTTCTGTTATTCGGCGCAACTTGCTGAAAACAATCGGCCGCTCAGGTTACTGTCAGTTTCGTGTTCGCTGCAGAACGTCGCCAATTGATCCTCGAAATGGTGCGGGCCAACGGGGCGGTATCGCTCCGGGAGCTCGCCCGCGTCGTCCAGACCTCCGAAGTGACCGTCCGGCGGGACGTGCGGGCACTGGAGGCGGAAGGACTCCTCGACCGCCGGCACGGCGGTGCGGTACTGCCGGGCGGACTCACGCGCGAGTCCGGCTTCCCGCAGAAATCCCATCTCGCGACCGCGGAGAAGACGGCCATCGCCGACCTCGCCGCGAGCCTCGTCGAAGAGGGCGAGGCCATCGTGGTCGGCGCCGGGACGACCACGCAGGAGCTGGCCCGCCGGCTCGCGCGCGTCCCCGGCCTCACGGTCGTCACCAACTCCCTGCTGGTCGCCCAGGCGCTGGCCCACGCCAACCGCGTGGAGGTCGTCATGACCGGGGGCACCCTGCGCGGCTCCAACTACGCCCTGGTGGGCAGCGGGGCCGAGCAGTCCCTCCAGGGGCTGCGGGTCTCTCGCGCCTTCCTCTCCGGGAGCGGGCTGACCGCGGAGCGCGGGCTCTCCACGTCCAACATGCTCTCCGCGAGCGTGGACCGGGCCCTGGTGCAGGCCGCCGCCGAGGTGGTCGTCCTCGCCGACCACACCAAGCTCGGCACCGACACCATGTTCCAGACGGTGCCCACGGACGTGATCACGCGTCTGGTCACCGACGAGCCCCCCGGCCACGACGACCGGGCCGCCACCGAGCTCCAGGCCCTGGCCGACCAGGGCGTGCAGATCGCGGTGGCCGGCACGGCGTCCGGCGAGGGCGTCCCCCCGGGGCGCCCGCCCCGCCGGGACGTGCCGCTGCCCGGTCAGCGCCGCAGCCATGTGCCGGGCGGCGGGCCCCAGTTGCGCAGCGCGGCCCCGCTGGGTGACCAGCAGGGTCCCGGGGAGCGGGCCAGAGTGGCCGATCTGCGCCGCCGCTGAGCGCCCGCCGCCGGGCGGACCCGTCCGTGCCGAGGATCCGGCCGCTTACGGCTTCAGGCCCCGCAGGGTCAGTGCGAGCAGCCGGTCGGCCAGCTCCGGGTCGTCCGGCGCCTGCTCGGCCGCCAGGGCGATCGCGTTGGTGAGCTGCATCAGGTCGCCGATCGTCACGTCGACCCGTACGGAACCGGCCAGCTGCGCCCGCTCCAGCAGGGCGCTGCCCGCCTCCCGCATCGGGGTGCTGCACTGCGCCAGGGCGGAACTGTCATCGTGCGACGCCGACATGAGGGCGCGCGCCACCCCGCGGTACTCACCCGTATGAGTGATGATGGCGCGCAGCCACTCCACGAGCGCCGTGCACGGCTGGTCGGCGTCGAGCAGCTCCCGGGAGCGCGCGAGGAGGACGTCCACCTCGCTCTGGAAGATCGCGCTCATCAGCGCGTGCCGGTTCGGGAAGTGCCGGTAGAGGGTGCCGATCCCGACGCCCGCGCGCCTGGCCACGTCTTCGAGGGAGGCGTCCGTCCCGTGCTCCGCGAAGGCGCTCCTCGCCACGCCCAGGAGCCGCTCGTAGTTGCGGCGCGCGTCGGCACGCATCGGCCTCGTCGTCATACCCCAAGGATGCCCGAAGCGCGCGCCCGCAGGGCCGCCCGGTACCGGTCCGGACCGAAGCCGGTGCGCCCGGTCCCCGCCGGGCCCGCCGCCGCGCGTACGGCCGAAGCCCCCGCCGGGCGAACCGGCGGGGGCTTCGACAGAGCGGTGACGGACCGGCTCCGTACCCGGGGTCAGTCCTTGATCTCGCAGATCGCCGCACCCGAGGTGACCGAGGCGCCGACCTCGGCCGCGAGGCCCTTGACGGTGCCGGAGCGGTGGGCGTTGAGGGGCTGTTCCATCTTCATGGCTTCGAGGACGACGATGAGGTCGCCTTCCTTGACCTCCTGGCCCTCCTCGACCGCGACCTTGACGATCGTGCCCTGCATCGGGGACGCGAGGGTGTCGCCGGAGGCCGCCGAGCCCGCCTTCTTGGTGGCGCGGCGCTTGGGCTTGGCGCCGGCGGCGAGGCCGGTGCGGGCCAGCGACATGCCCAGCGAGGAGGGCAGCGAGACCTCCAGGCGCTTGCCGCCGACCTCGACCACGACCGTCTCGCGACCGGCCTCCTCGTCCGCCTCGGCGTCGGCCGGGGCGGCGAAGGGCTTGATCTCGTTGACGAACTCGGTCTCGATCCAGCGGGTGTGGACGGTGAAGGGGTCGGTCGAGCCGGTGAGTTCGGGGGCGAAGGCGGGGTCCTTGACGACCGCGCGGTGGAAGGGGATGGCGGTGGCCATGCCCTCGACCTGGAACTCCTCCAGGGCGCGGGCGGCGCGCTGGAGGGCCTGCTCGCGGGTGGCGCCGGTGACGATCAGTTTGGCCAGGAGGGAGTCCCAGGCGGGGCCGATGACGCTGCCGGATTCCACGCCGGCGTCGAGGCGGACGCCGGGGCCGGTGGGGGGGTTGAAGGTGGTGACGGTGCCGGGGGCGGGCAGGAAGTTGCGGCCGGGGTCTTCGCCGTTGATGCGGAACTCGAAGGAGTGGCCGCGCAGTTC